>JARGFK010000034.1 GCA_029211065.1 Desulfobacterales bacterium | reverse complement strand
CCTGTGTCGCGCCAAATGATTATTGGAGGCAACCCTCTACATATAGTGGGCGGTTGAGTTAACTGCATACCCAGTAATCTTTAAAACCCAAACCCGGAACTTCCCCCTTAAAACCCAAGGCGCGAAAACTGACGTCACACATACTCAATTTGGCTTTTCCGATGAGCTTGATAAAATCCGGCGACTGGGTGAGGCGGACCCCATTGCCGGTAAAGAAAATCTCAACTTCTTTACCTTTAGCATGTGCTGAGGTGGTCAAGTTGATGATATGATCAAGGTGCTTGTCTGAACTCACCAGAATTCCCAAAGTTTTATTCATGGTGTTCTTCTTCCATTTATTGTCTAAGCGATCGATTCAAGAAAAATCCCATGCGTCCAGGAGGCATGTTGGATAGCAGACGCAGTTAATCCGATAGCGACAGAACAAATTACCACCAGGAAATGACTTTATCATGCGAGAAAATTTCATCTACTAGGTGTGACCAGTCCACTTTGCCACCATTCAGGGAAACAACGTTGACCATGTTGTCTTTGGAAATGACTTCCATAATTTTGTTTACGGTATCATCAGGTTCATTTCTGAGAATATTGAGTATCTTCATGTTGTTTCCCCTTTAGAAAGGAATGACGAGGTCAGCCTCCCGAAGCATGGCGGCGATCTCGTCAATGGTTTTAAATTTAAATCCGTATTTTTCAACATTTGCGAGATTATTGGAGAATCGTTCACCTTCCATTTCATCTAAGAATCCCATGTTGTCTTCATAGGCCTCGTCCATGCTGGCGATTTCGTGGTTGAGGACAAACATTCGAACCTGAGTGTTGTAAAGCAGCATTCCCAGGCTGGAACGCAATCCCTCATACTGCTGGTTTACATCATTAATGAGCACCGCTACCTTGCGCATCTTTTGCAATTTCCTCCATTATTGAATCGGACTGACCCTTTTGATCTTACGTTGATAAAATACCACATAGTGACATAATAGTCAATCCCCACATATTCTGGTTCGACGGTCTATTCGCGCTTTTTTGAACGGTTTGGTCAGGGGATCGCCGCTTGTTAAGCCTCGGGTTCTACGGCTCAGTAACAACCCGGACTGTTTCGGCATTGGCAGTCTGTAGTCGGGTTTTCCCTACTCTCTCACTCTGGTGATGTTGCCGGCAAAAGGTAAGTCGGTGAGTCAGGGATTGACAGCCATAAAATTCATTTGATTATTCAGGTTGATCCTGATACATATACGTTCCATTTGACGGGATGGTCCCGTCTTAGGGCCGGAGTTAGCCTACTTTTACAGTCTGCTGCATCGTGCCGAACAAAAGCCTTCCTTGCTAATGGCCTCCTTTCGGCCGGTCCGTTTTGTCTGGAACAATTTTCAGGTGATCAGATCGGTTCGTCTATATTCCCAATCAACATTTTTACCACTTGCACTTATGCATCGTTTGATCTTGGCTGGTAAAAGTATGGACCGGACGATGCAAAGAGTACAAGAAGCATAAAACCCGTGGCATGAAATATCTGAGCATGACGCGCAAGGAGACGAGTTACGATGGATACTATCAGCATTATCATTCTTATGATTTTGTTAGGGGGGCTAGCGGTTTACATTCCGGTGGGTATTTGTCTGTTTATGACCGCGACCATTGGGATATTGATCTTTGGAGGCATGCCCATGCTGATGCTGGTGCAGACCATGTTCCGCAGCATGGACAAGTTTGCCCTGGTGGTGGTGCTTTTTTTTATTCTGTGCGGCAATATCATGACAGCCGGCGCCATTGTCTCAAAGCTCATCAAAGTTGCCAACGCGCTCGTCAGCTGGCTGCCGGCGGGCTGGGAATGGCCGGTGTTCTTGCCTGCGGACTTTACGGCGCCATCTCAGGATCCACTGTAGCCACTGTCGTGGCGCTCGGCGGATTCATGATTCCGGCGTTGCTGTCGTACGGCTATCCTGAGAAGTACACCATCGGGCTGATGACATCGGCGCCGAATCTTGGAGTGATCATACCCCCCAGCATCAGCATGATTCTTTACTGCATGGTCACCAACGTATCGCTTGAAGGCCTGTTTCTGACCGGGTTCCTACCCGGTATCCTGATCATGATCGGGACTTGTCTCTATACCTATTTTATTTTTAAAAATGACAATCGGATCCCGCGTTCATACCTATCAAGCCCAAGGGAACTGCTGCTCATTCTGAAAGATGGATTCTGGTCATTAACGTTGCCGGTCATCATTTTCGGCGGCATCTATTCCGGCATATTCACTGCCAATGAAGCTGCCGTGGTGGCATGCGTCTATGCTTTTTTCTTGGAGCTTTATATTCACAAAGCAATCAAATTGTCTGATGTGAAACGCATTACAGTGCAGTCGGCGGTTACTTCTGCAACCCTTCTCTTTATTGTTGCCGGTGCAAGTTCCTTTGGCATGCTGCTTACCATGAAAGACATCCCAAGCAAGGTTTCGGAAGCCATTCTTGCAACGGTTCATTCCCCGGTTGTTTTCCTGCTGGTTATCAATGTGATGCTGCTGGTGGACGGCATGTTCATGGATATCATCTCGGCGACCCTGATCCTTACCCCGGTGTTTTTGCCGATGCTCAAAGAATTCAACGTGGACCTGATGCACTTTGGTTTGATCATGACCGTCAACATGGCCATCGGAAATTGCACGCCGCCGGTCGGTGTCAGTCTTTACATAACCGGAGCAATTGCCAACCGTGATATCATCTACGTCACCCGTGCCGTGATACCCTTCCTGATCATTCAGTTGATTGTGCTTTTTCTCATGACCTATCTGCCGGATTGGGTTTTGTGGCTGCCGCGGATACTGGGTTTTTCAAGTGAGGGAGGTTCTGTTTAACTTTATTCCATGATACGTTCAGTCGGAATAAAAACCGTTCTGATTTTTAAAATACCTTGTTTAATTTTTCCTTATATTTACTGCAAAAAACCGAATCAAGAAAAGCCTTTACCTTTGTGAGGTCCTTTATGCCGGGAGCTT
This sequence comes from Desulfobacterales bacterium, assembly GCA_029211065.1. Lineage (NCBI taxonomy): Bacteria > Pseudomonadati > Thermodesulfobacteriota > Desulfobacteria > Desulfobacterales > Desulfobacterales bacterium. The sequence goes on along the minus strand of JARGFK010000034.1, from coordinate 38,476 downwards.
TTTCCACGCCGGAACTGACATCCACGGCTGCCGGACGGCAGGCGGCGATGGCCTGCGAGACATTATCAGGCGAAAGTCCGCCGGCTAGGATGAGGGGGTAGGTTTCGCTGATTTTTCGGGCCTGCTGCCAGTCCCATGTCAGGGCATTGCCGCCGGGCAGTATCCCGCTGCCGCATTCCACCAGAAAGGCCGATGCCCGGTATTTTTGAGCGTCCGAAAAGGACGGGACGCCTGCGGTAAAAAGGGCCTTGATGACCGGAATATTTTTATTGAGTATCTCATGGACCAATTCCGGTGATTCCTGACCGTGCAGCTGAACGACTGTTAATCCGCAGCGTTCCACCTTTTGCATGATATGCAAGTAAGTTTCGTTTACAAACACGCCCACTTTCTTAACTTCCGGAGGCAAAACAGCGCAAATTTCCCTGGCCTGCCTTTCGCTCAAATGGCGTGGGCTTTTGGGAAAAAATACACACCCGATGGCGTCGACACCCAGTTCCGCGCAGGCCAATGCTGCTTCCGGGGAGGTTAGGCCGCAGATTTTGACTTGAGGTCTATATAATTCAGTTGGTGAAGGTTTCATATTGTTTGTTCCAGTATAGAAAAACTGGTCCTCGGGCCACGTCAGAGTTAACCGGTTTATCCTTGGTTTTTGTGTATAAAAATTCAAATTTCAAGTACCAAATTACAAACAAATCTCAAATTCGAATGTTGATGAATTCGTAAAAAGTACTCCAATTGTCATGCCGGACTTGATCCGGAATCCAGAACCGTCTGAAATTATTGGATTCCCGCCTTCGCGGGAATGACGAAAGAGGCGCATTTTCGACTTTTTACAAGATCATCAATGTTCAAAACTTTCCGGAACGAATCATTATTTGGATTTTCGAATTTTGGTCATTGGTAATTATTTGACATTTGGAATTTGATACTTGTAATTTTAACAAGTGATGGAGATTACATCAATGCGAATCCCCTCCGGGGGAAACAAAAGCCGGCATTTTTGATGCCTGATATTTCAGCCTGTATCCGGCATCAGTCTCTTAAGAAACCTTTCCGGATCATTGGCCCGTACCAGGCTCTCACCGATCAGAAAATTCCATATACCGGCCTGTAGATTTTTTACGATGTCCAGGCGCGTGGCGATACCGCTGGCAGCAATAGCCACTTGCTGCGGCTGCAGGAGCGATTTTATCCGGACGGCGGTTTGGATGTCGGTTTTAAAAGAACTTAAATTGCGGTTGTTGATACCGATAAGTTCGGCGCCGGACCAATTGGCTGTTTCAATATCCTTTTCAGAATGCACTTCCACCAGGGCATCCAGTTGAAGCAGGCGGCAAAGATCAAGATATTCCTGCAATTGCTGCCGTGAAAGGATTCGTACGATCAGGAGAACCGCATCGGCGTTGAGCAGCGCGGATTCATATAGCTGGTAGGTTGAGACGATAAAATCCTTTCGCAGGACCGGCAGCGAAGTCGCTTCGCGTGCGGCAGTCAGATCTGTGACGCTGCCGTGAAAATAGTGCTTTTCCGTCAGAACCGAGAGCGCGGCAGCGCCGCCGCGCTCAAAAGCCCGGGCATACTGCACCGGATCCAGGTCCGGACGGATCACCCCCTTTGAAGGTGAGGCCCGTTTGATTTCGGCGACGATGTTAATGCCCGCCGGACCGGGCTGTGTAAAGCGTTCCCTAAACGGTCGGCGCGCTCTGGGTTGGAAAGCATCGTCCCGCAGGCGGTTCTCAGGGGTTTTCTTTTTGGCTGCCGCCACGGCCAGTTTTTTATCTTCAATGATCCGGGTTAAAAAATCTGTTTTCATGTTTTAAGCGTTGTCTTGGGTAAAACGGACCAGCGCTTGCAGCTTGCCCAGCGCGGCGCCCGTATCAATTGAATTTTCAGCCAACCGAATACCCGCTTTGAAGTCTTGGGCCTTGCCGGCGGCCACCAGGGCGGCGGCGGCATTCAGTAGCACAATGTTCCGTTTGGGGCCTTTTTCGCCTTTCAGAATCCTGTTTGTGATATCGGCGTTTGTTTGGGGATCCCCGCCGGTTAATTCAGCGGGGCCCGCCTGCTTGATATCGAACTGCGCGGGGGTAATATCGTATGTGCGGATCATACCACCCGTGAGCTCGGAAACCCGGGTAGGAGCGCAGGTGCTGATTTCATCCATGCCGTCATGGCCGTGAACAACGAAGGCTCTTTTGGCCCCCAGCAGCTTCAGGGCATTTGCAAACATTTCCGTCAGTTCGGGCCGATACACGCCTAAAAGCTGGCAGTTGGCTGCTGCCGGATTGGTGAGGGGACCCAGCATGTTGAAGATGGAACGAAGCCCGACTTCTTTTCTGGCTTTGGCGGCAAAGCGCATGGCGCCGTGGAAAATGGGTGCAAATAGAAAGCCGATGCCGATTTCAGCAACCGCTTCTTCCACCAGTTCAGGTTCCGTATCGATCTTTACACCCAGGGCTTCCAGCAGATCGGCACTGCCGCACCGGCTTGAAACCGAACGGTTGCCGTGCTTGGCGACGGTTACACCGCAGCCGGCCACCACAAAGGCGGTGGTGGTGGATATGTTGAAGGTGTTGGCGCCATCGCCGCCGGTTCCGCAAGTGTCCACAACGGTAGCTGAAGAATTCTGAATCCGGCGGGCCTTGCGCCGCATGGCTTTGGCTGCGCCGGCCAGTTCTTCAAAAGTTTCGCCCTTGGTTGCCAGAGCGGCCATGAATGCGCCGGTTTGGGCATCGGTTATGTCGCCGGAGAATATTTCCGTTATCATTTGCGACATTTCTGTTTCATTCAGGTTTTTTCTTTGAATAATTTTATTCAGATTTTCGCGAAACATGCGGGGTGTCCTCCTTTGTCAAATTAAAAAAATTTCTGAGCAGCCGTTTACCCACCGGCGTCATGATGGATTCCGGGTGGAATTGAATCCCTTCAGTGGCGTGTTCCCGATGACGGATTCCCATGATTTCGCCGTCTTCGGATTCCGCGCTGATCATCAAACAGTCCGGCAAATTATCCCGGGAGACGGCCAGCGAGTGATAACGCATGGCCTGGAAGGGATTATGGATTCCCTGGTAAATGCCCTTGCCGTCGGCACTGATTGTGGACGTCTTTCCGTGCATCAGTCTTTTAGCAGGGACAACCTTTGCGCCAAAGGCCTCGCCAAAGGCCTGATGTCCCAGGCAGACCCCGAGAACGGGTATTTTGCCGGAAAAATGCTTGAGCACGTCTATGGATATCCCTGCGGATTCGGGGCGCCCCGGTCCCGGAGAAATGACGATCCCGGCAGGCTGCAGCGCCTCGATTTCGGCGACCGTGATCTTGTCGTTTCGAAAGACGCTTACCGGTGCACCCAGTTCTTCAAGGTATTGCACCAGGTTGTAGGTAAACGAATCATAGTTGTCAATCATAACAATCATCGGTTTTCCTCCATCAGGCCCGAATCAGCTGCAATGCTTTTTGAATGGCCATGGCTTTATTTTCAGTTTCAATGCGTTCCCGTTCCGGATCGGAATCCGCCACGATGCCGGCGCCGGCCCGAACCGTCAAATGATCATTCTCAACGCAGGCGGTGCGGATCGTAATGGCCATGTCCATGTTGCCGGAAAAGGATACATACCCCACGGCGCCGCCGTAGGGGCCTCTGGGGCCCTGCTCCTGTTCCGCGATAATTTCCATGGCCCTGACCTTGGGCGCACCGGACAGGGTCCCTGCCGGAAAGGTTGCCTGTAATAAATCCCAGGCATCGAATTTCGGTTTGACGTCGCAGCAGATGTTTGAGACCAGATGCATCACATGTGAATAACGCTCCACAACCATCAGGTCCGTCACCTGAACGGTTCCGGTTTCAGCCACGCGCCCCAGGTCGTTGCGGCCCAGGTCCACCAGCATGAGATGTTCGGCCCGTTCTTTTACATCGGAGAGCAGTTCATCCGCCAGGGATCGGTCTTCCTGCTCGGTTTTGCCTCTGGGTCGGGTTCCGGCAATGGGGCGCAGGGTGGCGATGCCGTTTTCCAGGCGAACCATTGTTTCCGGAGATGAACCGATCAGGGTGGTATCGTCCAGATGGAGAAAGTAAAGATAGGGGGAAGGGTTGATAAATCTCTGGGCGCGGTATAGCGACCAAAGATCAGGGGCCGGGCTGCAGCCAAACGGCTGGGAGATGACCGTCTGGATGACATCTCCTGCCAGAATGTATTCCTTTACCTTGTGGACCAGCGAACAATAGCGGTCATCTTCCCACAGCGCCGCAAGATGACATCCGGCCGGGTTCGGATGTTTTTGTTTTTCCGGCAAGTGCTGTTCCATTTTGTCCAGGAAGGCGTTGATTTTTTCCCGGGCTTCCCCAAAAACCTTATCAAGATTTACCTGCTCGTCCAGAAAACAGATTCTCACTGCAAGCAGGGTGTGGCGGATGTTGTCAAAAATCAGGAGGCCGTCCGGTATAATAAAATGGGCAATGGGCTTTTCCGGAGGCATTCGGTTGGGGATCGCTTCAAAGAAGGATACCATTTCATAGGTCATATACCCCACCAGCCCTCCCCAGAAACGGGGCAGGCCGGGCACCTGGGCTGCCCGGTATCGGCTCATCAGCATCCTTAAAACCGAAAGCGGATTTCCCCCATGGGGGAGTTGTTGTTTCTGACCTTCCTGCTCTATTTCAACGTATTCGGCGTATACCCGCACATGGCTACGGATGGAAGTGCTCAGAAAACTGTAACGCCCCCAGCGTTCACCGCCTTCAACACTCTCAAAAAGAAAAGCGGGCTTTTGGCTGTGGTGTACTTTTCTGAGCAGCGAAACCGGCGTTTCAGTATCCGCCAGAATTTCAACACATACCGGTATGACATTAAACTGTTGTGCCAGTTTTTTAAATTCGCTCAGTTCCGGAAATTGTGAAAGCAGCATGGTGTTCCTTTCTTTTAACGACAAAAGGCCGTGTGGTTTTCCACGGCCCTTTGACCAAACAAAAAGGACCGTGGGGTTGACTGCCCACGGTCCTTGAATTGTTTGCCTATGTGTTGCATCAGGCTTAAGCGGTTCCGTCGGCAGACCCCTCCCTGTGGTTCCACCACCACCAGCCCTTAAAAGTATTTCTGCTGTTTCTGCTTGCGCTCATCGTTGAAATCAATTAGTTTTACTCCTGAATTGAATGTGACCATATGAAGTTCAGGTGAATTTGTCAAGTATATATTTTACGATCTGCAATTATCGGTGAAGACGGCCAACACATAAAGAGCACCGGTTGATCGCGTTTTGAAATTCGCTGAAAATTGCTGTTACGGTCGTATCACCAGATAATCGGGGTATAAATTCAGCTATGATTGCGGAAATACTTTCAACACGCGAAGAAATCCGGTCGGGTGCAACAGTGGACACCAATTCCGCTTATATTGCCCAAAAACTGGAGCAGGCAGGAATGGATGTGGTGCGGCATACCTGTGTGGGTGATGATATGGCAGCCCTGGTTTCGGTGTTGCAAGAAATCGGTCGCCGAGCGCAAACCGCTGTGGTTACCGGCGGCCTCGGGCCCACGGTTGACGACTTGACCGCTGCCGCTGCCGCCCGTGCCGCCGGGGTTGAACTGGTGCTCAATCCTGGAGCGCTCGATGCCGTCAGGTCGTATTTTAGCTCGCGCCAACGGACGATGAGCCGTTCCAATGAAAAGCAGGCGTTCTTCCCCGCAGGCGCTGAACCCCTCATGAATCCGATCGGGACAGCCCCGGGATTCTGCTGTCAAATTGATGGCTGTCGCTTTTTCTTTCTTCCCGGAGTTCCTGCTGAGATGCGACGAATGCTTTCGGAGATTGTACTGCCGCGGCTGGAAATCATTCAAGGCAAAGACAAGGCGTATGCCCTTTCACGAACCATAACGACGTTCGGGTTGACCGAATCGGCCACCGGTGAGCGTTTGGCCGGATATGAAGCAATGTTCCCCGGGGTGAAGCTGGGGTTTCGGGTCAAGTTTCCGGAAATTCATGTCAAACTCTATATGCGCGGTCAGGATGAGCGCTCCCTTGCCGCAACGCTGCAAACAGCCACGGATTGGGTGACAACGCAGCTGGGGGAAAAAGTGCTTTGTGTTGACGGCAGCTCCATCGAAAAGGTGGTGGGCCGTCTTTTAAAACAACAGGGGGCTACTCTGGCGGTTGCGGAAAGCTGTACCGGCGGACTGATATCGGACTGGCTGACAAATGTTCCGGGAAGCTCGGACTACTTTCTCTTTTCAGGCGTCACCTATTCGAATGATGCCAAAACCAAAATTCTGGCTGTATCTCCGGATACGTTAAAACAATATGGCGCCGTCAGCGAAGAGACGGTCAAGGAAATGGCGGCAAGCGTTCGACGAATTGCCGGGGCGACTTACGGCCTTGCCACCAGCGGCATTGCCGGACCGGACGGCGGAACCGCAGAGAAACCGGTGGGGACGGTCTGCATCGGGCTGGCGACACCCGATGCACTCACAGGGCAGCGCTACTATTTTCCGTTCGGCCACCGGTTGAGAAACAAAGAGGTCTTTGCTGCAAGCGCATTGGATGTGCTGCGGCGAGCGCTGATGAAATCCTTTTTGGACCGGTACGTCTTTTAACGGGATTCTATGAGCAGCCCGCAAAAATCCAAGGACTTGCTGACGATTTGCGCCGGATGGGTGATTGACGGCAGCGGAGACGCTGTTCAGGAAAATGTTAGGCTTCGTATTCAAAACGGGTTGATTGCGGCCATCGGGGCATCGGCGCAAAGCTGTGAAGAGCGGTCGGCAGTTCTGGACCTGAGCGGAGATACTATTTTACCCTGTCTGGTGGACAGCCATGTCCATCTCTTTATGTCGGGCACATCGGATTTGAATATTCGGGCCCGGCAGATGGATGCCCCCTTCAGCGACACAAAAAAAGTGATTGCCCGTCATATCGCGGCCCATCTGATGTCCGGTGTCACTGCCGTCAGAGACGGCGGCGACCATCACGCCCATGCGCTGCGCTACAGAGATGATTGCCTGGATAAGGACGCAACCCCCTTTCAGCTTCAAGCGGCCGGCAGGGCCTGGCATCGTCAGGGCCGCTACGGCAGGCTGATCGGCCGGGCGCCTGCTGACGATCGTTCACTTGCAGAAGCCATCGCCGCAGAAGATGCAACAATCGACCATGTTAAAATCGTTAATTCCGGGTTGAACAGCCTGGTCAAGTTCGGGTATCAAACACCCCCGCAATTCAGTCTCGGTGAGATGAAAGCGGCTGTTGGGGCCGCTCGGCGTAAAGGGCTTTTTGTCATGGCTCATGCCAATGGAAAAATTCCGGTTGAAATATCAGTTTCAGCCGGCTGCCATTCGATTGAACATGGGTTTTTCATGGGAAATGAAAATTTAAAGCAAATGGCTGAAAAGGACATATTCTGGATTCCCACAGCCGCAACCATGAAGGCCTATTGTGAGCATTTGGAGCGGATCGGTGAAAATCAGGATGTGGCCCGCCGGAATCTGGAAGACCAGATGGAACAAATCGCTGCTGCAAGGAATCTGAGGGTTCCCATTGCGGTTGGCACAGACGCCGGCAGCATCGGCGTTCAGCATGGCAGTGGGATTGTTCAGGAGTTGATCATTCTGAAACAGGCCGGTTTGTCTATCCAGGAGGCGATCCAGTGCGCCACCGCCAATGGCGCCCGGCTTTTAAATCTGCCGGCCCCCTCTTTGCTGTGCCGGGGTTTGCCGGCGTCGTTTATTGTTGTAACGGGCGGCCCGGATGGATTGCCGGACAGCCTGCTTTCAATAAAAAAAATATGCATTAAAGGGGTTTTTTACGATTCCGCAGCTGTGCCGTCCGGGACTTACTAAGGGGTACATAATTAAATGTACATAAGGCGACCGGGGCGGCCGCGTTTCGAATCGTGAAAAACTCACGCATAAGCGCGCGTAGGGCCGAACAGGACCCGGACCGACAGAGGGTATTAGGAGGTTCATTGACGCCAGTCTTTTATGCGGGAATCCGTCGCGCTGTTCGGCCCAACGCGCTCTAATGCGTTCAAACAGTTTCCCGCTCCGAAACGCGGCCGCCCCGGTCACCGCTTACGCGGCCATGTCTAAATAATTTCGCACCCATTAGTAATTGACTGAGACGGGGTAATAAGACGGTTTAGTTCGGAATTTCATAAATACGACAACATTTTAAAATCTCTCCCGGCCTCCACATTCGGCGAGCCCTTCGGCCGTGAGCTCAGGGCCGAACGGCTAATGTCGAGCCGCTTTATGAAAGGGAGCAAGGGGGATTTTTTCTGAATATTAGATTTATTTGGAGATGAAGATATGTCCCATCATATTGTTGAAGTGCGTGACCTTGAATATGCCTATCCGGACGGAACGCCGGCCCTGCAGGGGGTTTCCTTTCGGGTTGCCCATGGTGAATCCATGGCCATCGTCGGCGCCAACGGCGCCGGCAAGTCCACCCTGCTGCTGCACTTAAACGGATATCTGGCGCCGGCAAAGGGCGCCATCCAGATCGGGGATTTTCCGTTGACCAAGGAGACTCTCAAACTGGTCCGTCGGACCGTCGGCATGGTATTCCAGGATCCGGACGATCAGCTGTTTATGCCGACCGTTTATGATGATGTGGCCTTCGGTCCTCTGAACCTGGGGCTTACCCCCCGGGACGTCGATGCCCGGGTCACGAACGCTCTTTCCATCGTAGGCGCCGGCCATTTGAAAAATCGTCCGCCCTACAAACTTTCCGGCGGTGAAAAACGGGCTGTTTCGATTGCAACGGTTCTTTCCATGTCACCGGATATCCTGGTGATGGATGAACCCACTTCGAATTTGGACCCCAAAGCCCGACGGCAGCTGATCGAACTTCTGAAAACATTCAAGCATACCAAAATCATCGCAACCCACGATCTGGACATGGTGATCGATCTGTGTGAACGCACCATCGTGATGCACAACGGGCGCGTGACCGCCGACGGACCGACTACTGAGATATTCCAGAACGATGCGCTTTTGGCGGAAAGCCATCTGGAAAAGCCGCTGCGGATTCAGGGGTGTCCGGTGTGTTGTAAATAGGAAATAGGGATCAGGGGTCGGGGCTAAGGTTTTGGATGCCAGGGATTCAAAGCGAATTTTCCTTTCCCTGACACCCGACCCCTGATCCCTATTTCCTATTACCCCTTGTACATCTTTTCAATCAAGTCGCTGAACGCCTTATTGACGTACTTGCGTTTGACCTTCATGGTGGGGGTTACTTCGCCGTCTTCCTCGTAAAGTTTTTTGGGCAGCAGCGTGAATTTTTTTACCTGTTCCACCCGGGAAAGGGATTGATTGACCTCTTCCACTTCTGCGTGAATCAACTTGATGATTTCCGGGTGCTGGGTGAGATCTTTGTAGGTTGAGAACTGGATTTTATGATCCTGGGCGTATTTGACCACGTTGTCTTCGTCGATCATGATCAGGCTGGCAAGATATTTGCGGCCGTCGCCGATAACGACGGCATCATTGATATAGGGGCTGAATTTCAGCTTGTTTTCAATGTATTGAGGCGTGATATTCTTGCCGCCGGCCGTAACAATGATGTCCTTTTTGCGGTCGGTAATCTTTAAGAAACCGTCTGCGTCAATCTCGCCCACATCGCCGGAATGGAGCCAGCCGTCTTTAATGGTTTCGGCCGTGGCTTCCGGGTTTTTGAAATACCCCTTGAAAACGCCGGGGGATTTCAGCAGGATCTCGCCGTCCTCGGCAATCTTTATCTCTGCCCCCGTGAGGGGAGGTCCCACATATCCGAATTTTATTTTCCCCATCCGGGAAATACAGGTGACACCGGTGCCTTCGGTCTGGCCATATCCTTCGATCAGGTTGACGCCGATGGACTGAAAAAACAACAGCACGTCGGGTGAAATGGGGGCTGCCCCGGAATAAGCCACCCGCAGCCGGTCAAAACCCAGCCGTTCCTTTAATTTGCGGAAAACCGCCAGGTAGGCCAGCCGGTATAAGAGTTCCAGGGGAAGGGGGATTTTTTGAAAATTCATTTTTAACCCCGCCCGTTTTTTTCCGATCTTAAGGGCCACATGAAAGATCATCCGTTTAAACCAGGTGGTGTCCGACATTCTGATGTAAATGGCGGAATAATATTTCTCCCAGATGCGCGGCACGGCATATCCCACCGTCGGTGAGACCTCCTTCATGTTGTCGGTAACGGTGTCGACGCTTTCGATGAAATTAACGATGTATCCATGGGTGATATGGCCCATGACCGAAAAAAGCTGTTCAAAAACGTGGCAAAGGGGAAGAAATGAAAGGACCTCATCCTTGTCAAACATGGGATTGTCGGTGGTGATGGCCTGACCCATCCACATGAGATTGCGGTGGGTCAGCATGGCGCCTTTGGGCGGACCGGTGGTGCCGGAGGTATAAATCAGCATGGAAGTGTCTTCCGGCGCGATCCCATCGATGCAATCTTCAATCAACCGGGGATTTTTTTGGAGGACGCGGCTTCCTGCCGTCAGCAATTCATCGAAGCTGATCACCATGGGGTCATTAAAATTCCGAAGGCCTTCCAGATCCCAGACGATCATCTTTTTCAGATGAGGCGCGCTGTCCCTGAACATCAACCATTTGTCCAGCTGCTCCTCATTTTCCACAAAGAAAAATTTGGATTCGGAATTCTGGACGATGTAGGCCACCTGCTCCCAGGCATTGGTGGCATAAACACCGGCGGTTATCCCGCCGGCGCACTGGATGCCCATATCGATAATGACCCATTCCGAGCAGTTGTCTCCGATGATCGAAACGCAGTCGCCCTTTTCAAGCCCCATGGAAACCAAGGCGGCGCCGACCTGGGCGGCCATCCGGTAATAATCGTTCCAGCTGATGTCGTGCCAGAGGCCGAATTCCTTTTTACGCATGGCGGTGCGGTCGCCGTATTTTTGGACGGTGTCTTTAAAAACCCGGGGAACGACGGTTTCGACGGTCACGGTATTATCTCCAGCGTTTCTTTCTTTTCCAGCGTTGATACCCTTTGGCGGACGCTTCCGAGCGGACACCCATATAAAATTCCTTAACGTCCTTGTCATCCATGAGTTCCCGGGCGCTTCCTTTCATGACAAAGCGGCCGTTTTCCAGAATGAGACCAAAATCGGAAATGGACAATGCCATGCGGGCGTTCTGCTCCACCAGCAGAATGGTAACGCCTTCATTCCGGATGGCGGTGATGATACGAAATATTTCTTTAACCAAAATGGGTGACAGGCCCAGAGAGGGTTCGTCCAGAAAAAGAAGTTTGGGGCGGCTCATCAGGGCGCGGCCGATGGCCAGCATCTGCTGTTCGCCGCCCGATAGGGTTCCGGCCCATTGATGCTGTCTTTCCATAAATATGGGGAAATAGCGGTACACCCGCGCGATGTCTTCTTTTATTTCCGACCGGTTTTTGCGGGTGTAGGCGCCCATCATCAAATTTTCTTTGACGGTGAGCTCTTCAAATACCTCGCGTCCCTCGGGAACATAGGAAATGCCCATCCGGACGATTTCATCCGTATCCCTGCCATCGATGCGGTTGCCCATAAACTCGATGGTTCCCTTGTCCGGCTGGTCTTTCAGCAGCCCCATGACGGTTTTTAATATGGTGGATTTGCCGGCGCCGTTGTTTCCCAGAATGGTTGTAATGGTCCCTTCGACGACCGTCAGGGAGACGCCGCGGATTGCGTAAATTAAATCATAATAGGTCTCAATATTTTTAATTTGGAGCAGTGCGTTCAAGCTCTTCTTCTCCCAGATACGCTTTGAGGACCTCCGGGTGCTGCTGCACGGCCCGGGGCGGTCCTTCCGCTATCTTGCTGCCGAAATTTAAAACGATGATCCGATCGGAAATGTCCATGACCATGTTCATGTCGTGCTCGATCAGCAGGATGGTGACACCCAGTTCATCCTGGATATCTTTGACCCAGAAGATCATGTCCTGCTTTTCCTCCGAATTCATGCCGGCGCAGGGTTCGTCCAGCAATAGCAGCTCCGGTTCCAGGGCCAGGGCCCTGGCCAGTTCAATCTGCTTCTGGGTGCCGTAAGGAAGACCCCCCACCAGCTTGTTTCGAACGGACTGAAGATCCAGCAGGTCGATGATTTCCTCAACCTTGCGCCGGTGTATAATCTCTTCCCGGCCGGCAAAGGAGCGCCTGCCCCACATCAAAGCGCCCCGGATGAGGCCGGTTTTGATGTAAATGTGGCGCCCCAGCATGATATTTTCCATGGTGTTCAAGTGGCTGAAAAGCTCGATGTTTTGAAAGGTGCGGGCAATTTTCATCCGGGCGATTCTATCCGGTTTTCGGCCCTGGATGGATTGTCCCTTAAAGCGGATCTGCCCTTTGTTTGGGCGGTAGATGCCGTTGATACAGTTAAACAGGGTGGTCTTGCCGGCGCCGTTGGGGCCGATAATGGCAAGTATTTCACCCTGCGCTGCCTTGAAGGAAATATCGTCCAGGGCCATCAGGCCGCCGAATGAGATCGAAAGATTGTCGACTTGAAAAAAATCCACAATTGGTTCCTATAGCGAATTTCGCGAAACGTGCGATGTCCGTTGTCAGTTGTCCGTAGCAAATTCCTTTAGAAGGTGAAAGTGACGAGTAACGAGTGACAAGTGACAAGGATCAGACGCCCGGTTTTTTCTCGTCACTCGTCACTATTCACTTGTCACTTTATAAATTTGATAAACCTTCAGCCTTCAGTCTATCCACCTTCAGCCCAATTGCCTTTTCCTGGCCCCTGAACCCCGACCCCTGGATCCTGTTATTTGATCTCCATCCAGTCGGTGAGTTTCTTGCCCTTTCCGTCCGCTTCGCATTGAACCAGGAAAACTTCCTTCATGCCCTGCCGGGACATGGGATCTTTGGGATCAAAGGGTTTGTAGCTGATGCTTCCGCCGATTCCCTTAAAATTGGAAAGTCCCTCCATGGTCTGCACCAGTTTCTCCCGTGTCAGATCCCGGCCGACACGCTTGAGACCCTCCACCAGCGGTTCGGCAAAGAGGATCCCGGCATAGTAGAATAATCCCCAGCGTTCGTCCTTGGCGGCAAATTTATCAAAAGCTTCCTTTTTATACTTCTGCAACAGCGGATCGGTTGAATCCGGCAATTCGCCGAACGTGGCCGCAATCACGCCGGCCCACAGGCCTTTACTGATATGGATCATGAGGGGAAAGTCCGAGCAGGTGCTGGTGCTCATAAATTGCGGTTTAAACTGCATGGCGGCGCTGGTTCCCACAAGCCGAACCGCATGACTGACGCTGGTCCATAAAAGAACCACATCGGCGTCGGAATTTTTCAGCTCCATTACATGGGGTTTTACGTCCGTATCGGTTATTTCCACCGGAACACTGGCCACCAGCTTCAGCCCCAGGCGGGCCAGTTCTTCCGTGGCCCCCTGCAGTCCATTCTTGCCGTAATCATCGTTCTGATAGGCCATGGCGATCCGCTTTTTACCCAGATTGTTGACGGCATAGCGGCACAGGGCCTGGGCTTCGATGTAATAGAGGGGGTAGACCGCAAACAGATTTTTTTGCGGCGGGGTAATCCAGTGCTGGGAACCGGCCGATGGACCCACCCACGGGATTTTGCGCTCCATCAGATAGTCCTTTACTGCCAGCCCGGGGGCGGTGCCGACACCGGAAACCCAGGCGAACATGCCCGTGCCTTCCTGCAACTCCTTGACACCGGCCATGGTCTTGGCCGGGTTATAGGCATCGTCAAACATGTGGTGAATCAGCTTGCGGCCGTGAATGCCGCCCTGGTCATTGATCATTTTAAAGTAAGCATCGGTGCCCCTGGCCACCGACCCCCAGGCCGCGGCCGGACCTGTTTGGGGCCCCCACTGGCCGATGTGAATTTCGGTATCGGTCACGCCTTCTTCGGCGACCGCGGCAACGCCTAACCCGGCGATCATGGCCACAACCAACAGTATCACCCAAAGTTTCTTTTTCATGGCTGCACTCCTTTCCTGATAAGTGGTTAAGAATGTAAAGGACCATTATAACAATACGTCAGGGCTTAAACCTTTTTAGTATAATGCCGCGCGAAAAGCCCGCTGGGTTTAAAACAAAGCACCAAGACGATAATGACAAAGGCCACGATGGATTTGAACTCAATGGACACATAACCCCCGAACAGGTTTTCGATTATCCCCAGCAGATAAGCGCCGAAAACCGACCCCGGCAAAGAGGTCATGCCGCCCATCACCGCCGCTGCAAAGCCCTTGAGCATCGGATCCCACATCATGTACGGGTGTAGAATAACCGGGGCGATCAAAAGCCCGGCGCAGCAACCCACTAGGGAGGAGATGCCCCAGGTGATCATCAAGATCCGGTTGGTGCGGATTCCCATGATACGTGCGGCCGTGAGGTTTTGCTGGGTCGCTTTCATGGCAACTCCCAACTTGGAAAACCGGAAGAATAGAAAGAGGGTCAGCATCAGGACCAGGGCGACCAGCAGCGTCAGTAATTCCAGCTTGCTGATGAAAATCTTGCCCATGGCAAGGCTGTCGTATGGTGAAATCGGAAAGGGCATGGATTTATGATCGGCGCCGAATTTCCAGGAGACAACGCCCATCAGTATCATCTCCAGCCCGATGGTGATGATGATCATCCCCAAGACCGTGGGCTCCTTGGCGCGCCGCAGGATCGTGAATTCAAGTAAAAATCCCAAGAGAACGGAAAAGACGAGGGTAATGGGAATTGTCAGGTAAAAGGGGATCTGGTGGTATTCCAGCAGCATAAATGTAAAAAATGATGACAGCAGCGCCATTTCCCCCTGGGCGAAATTTACGACCTCGGAGGTTTTGTAGATGATTACCATGGCAAGCCCCATGAGGGCGTAAGAACTTCCCACGGCAATTCCACTGACAATCATTTGCAAAAAGTCGATCATGTTGCTCCTTAGAACGGCCAGGTTTTCCAGTATTTTTTCGTTCGTATCCAGAACCCGAATATTCCATAGGGCTCAAACAGCATGATCAGCACCATTATCAGCCCGAAAATGATAAATTGAATGTTGGACACCCCGGTAATGGAAAAGTAGCTTTTGGATAATGCTTCCAGCCAGTCTCCAACATAGGGGATGCTCAGGATGTTGCGCAGCTGCAGATCCAGCCAGCTGAGCAGGCAGGCGCCGGTAATGGCGCCGAAGATGGAGCCCAACCCCCCCACGACAACCATGGCCAGAAAAAGAATGGACATGAGCAGGGTAAAAATTTCCGGTTCGATAAACCGCAGGACAAAGGCATACAGTCCGCCGGCGATGCCGGCATAAAAAGCGCTGACCGCAAAGGCCATGGATTTATAAAGCATCAGGTTGACCCCGATGGTTTCCGCAGCGATATCGGCATCGCGGATAGCGATAAATGCCCGACCGACGCGGGTTTTTACCAGGTTTCTGGCACCCAGGGCAAGTATGACCGTTAGGGTCATCAACAGATAGTAAAAGTCGCGGTCGGAATCGAGATGCCACGGACCGATCCATAATTCAGGGGCGTGCAGACCCTGCCGGCCGCCGAAAAGATTGATTCTGCCGATGACCTGGGTAATGGTCAACCCGAAACCGAGGGTGGCAATGGAAAGATAGGGCCCCTCCAGCCGCAGGGCCGGCAGCCCCAGCAGCAGGCCGAAAAGCGCCGCCACCAGCGCCGCCGCCGGCAGGGCAACCAGAAAGGGGAGGTGCAGTTTGGTCATGAATATAAGCGTACCGTATGCACCGATGGCGAAAAAGCCGGCATGTCCGAGGGATATCTGGCCGGTATAGCCCACTAAAAGATTGAGGCCGATGGCGACGATCACATTAATCGCCATGTAGTTGGCCACATAAACGTAATAGTTTTTAAATAAAAAAGGGAATGCGGCCAGGAAAACAATCAACAAGCCAAACCAGAAGACGGCAACCCCGGAGGTAAACAGTTGCACATCTTCATAATAGTCCCGTTTCATGTCCATGGCCAACGTCTCCTACATAAGATTTTCAAAAAGAAAAAGTTTCGCCGAAAACGTAAATATGAACGATTGGGAATTAAAAGCGAGGGTCTTGTCCTTTATAGAAAGAACGGATTGAAATGTCAATGGGATATCTGCCGGCGGCAGCATGGATTTAAGGCGGGTTCTATAAATCTTTTCTTCTTTTTTCTTCGCTGCGGATTTCACGGCGCAGCAGTTTGCCGACTTTTGATTTGGGAAGCATGTCGCGAAATTCGATGTACTGGGGGACCTTGTAGGAAACCAATGTCCGGCGGCACCACTTGAGGAGATCATATCCGGTGATTCCCTTGATGTCTTCTTTTAAAACCACATAAGCCTTGATTCGCTCTCCGACCTTCTCGTCCGGCACGCCCACCACACAGGTGCTGATAACGGCCGGGTGTTCCTGGAGCACGGCTTCGATCTCCGAGGCGGAAACCCGGTAGCCTTTGTGTTTGATGGTGTCTACCGTGCGGTCCACAAAAAACAGGTTGCCGGCTTCGTCCATAGTCATGATGTCCGCGGTACGATACCAGCGGCAGCCATCCTGCTCAATAAAAGACGATTGGGTTTCCTCGGGTTTGTTCAAGTAGGCCGACACCATGTGTTCGGAATGAACGATCAATTCTCCGGGATCTCCCGGGGCCACCGGTTCCAGGAAGGCCGGGTCAACGATTTTAACCCGCTTGCTCGCCACAATTTTGCCGACGCTTTTGGGCGGGTTGTCGCAGTCCGCGGGGCACATGGACACGCCGCCGCAGGTCTCGGTGGCGCCGTACCCCTGGTAGATGCATTTGCCGAATTTTTCAAACCAGCGTTTGCCGACCTCAACCGGCAGAACGTCGCCGGCGCTGTACCAGTATACAACGGAGCTGAGGTCATATTGATCCAGGCGAACATGTTCCAGCATCATGCGATACAGGGTGGGGACGCCTATCATCGTTTTGGCTTTAAACCGCCGGATGGCCTCAAAGGTCGCATCCAGGTTGATCTTTGGCTGAATCAACAGCGTCCCGCCCACCAGAAGGGTTGCCAGGCTGCAGGTCTGTCCCAGAATATGAAACAGGGGCGCGTTGCCGAAAATTATGTTTTGCGCCACCGGCACGAGGGGTTCGCTGACACGGATTTGCTCCAGGGCCGACACCAAAAACAGGTCATGGGTAATGGGGACGCCTTTGGGGAATTTGGTGGTTCCGCCCGTGTAGAGAATCTCGGCCGCTGCCTGGCCGTCGGGAGGGATATGCGGGGGAGTTACGTCCTTGTATTTGGACAACAGTTTGCGGATCGAATGGGTTTTTTCATCCCGGGCCACTTTGCCGGTGGGGGCAACATCAAAGAGTGTTCCGAAAAACCGCTTCCACCAGGGGAGCAGGCCGGTCATGCGGGCGACGATGATCCGTTTTAAACTGGTTGAGGCCATCACATTTTGAACGTAACCGTAGTTGGCGTCGGCGCAGATGATGGTTTCGGCGTTGCAATCCGTGGCGATATAGTTCAAGTCATGGGGGGTGTAGATGGGGGTGATCGGTACACAAACAGCACCGGCGCGCAGCGCCCCAAGCCAGGCGACAACCCACTGGATGCTGTTGGGAAGGTAAATAATCACCTTTTCCCGGGGGGCCACGCCCAGATCGATCAGCGCAGCTGCGAATCTTTCGGAAAGGTCCTTTACCCGGGCATAGCTGAAACGGGTTCCCAGATAGATGACGGCCGTGGCCGTCGATCGTTCGGCCGCCATCCTTTCAAAGGTCGTGTATATGTTGCGTTCGATATTTTCCTGCATGGACTAAACCCCGAAATAGGCTGCCTTTATTTCCGGATTGTTCATCAGCTCCGTTCCCGTTCCACTTAACGTCAGCATGCCGTTTTCGACGACGTAGCCCCGATCGATGATGGGCAGGACGGGTCTGGCGAACTGCTCACAGATGACCACCGTAATTCCGGAAGTTTCTTTCAGTCTGACAATGGCATCGACAACGGCCTTTTGCAGGAGCGGGCTCAGACCCAGCAGCGGCTCATCCAGCAGCAGCAGCTTGGGACGAACCACCAGGGCCATGCTGATGGCCAGCATCTGCTGCTCTCCCCCGCTTAAAAAACCGGCTTTTCTTTTTTGCAGTTTTTTAAGGGCGGGAAAGAGTTCAAAGGCGTAATCGATGGACTCGGCGATTTCGTGTTTTTTTCTCAGGTATCCGGCGATTTTGAAATTCTCCAGAACGCTGCTTTCCGGAAAGACCGGATGCCGTTCCCTGGAGAGCACGATCCCTTTGCGTACCCGGACGTCCGGGGGAAGCTCGGTTATCTCTTCACCGTTGTACGTTACCGAGCCGTATACGGTAATGCGCTCACCGCCCTTGCGCTTTTCCTTGATCCGCATATCAATGATGAGTCCTGAAACGGTGTTCATCAGAGTGGTCTTTCCGGCACTGTTGGGCCCGATGACCCCCACAATTTCATCCTTGTGGACGGTCATGCTCAACCCGTTTACCGCCAGGGCGTTTTCAAAGAATACCATTAAGTTTTCGATAACCAGCACGGCGATACCGTTTCTTTCTTCGCAAACGTAAAGTTGTTAAAACTATCTATTTATAATTGAATTAAAAACCTAATTAACCAGATGTCCGTGGTCAATTGTCAGTTGAAAATTTATATTTTTCCTCCAGCCTAAAGATAATTCTGAGGCTGGAAATAACTCAAGTCACGCTATCTCAGTTACGGACAACAGACAACCCACAACGGACATTGATATCGCTTTGCTCGATTGGGGTCTTAATAAAATGATAGCGCGAAGTCTGTAAGTTAAGATAACGTACTATTATTCACTCCCCAAATAAGCGCTTTTGACCGCGTCCTGCTCCATGACATCCTTGGGCGCTCCGTCGGCGATTTTCTCCCCGTAGTTCATGACCAGGACGCGATCAGCGATCCTAAACAGCTCCTTCAGGCGGTGCTCGATCATAATGATGGTTTTGCCCTGATGCCGGAGCTTTTCAATGATCGGAACCATACCGGCGACTTCGGCCAGACTGAGTCCCGAGAAAAGCTCATCGAGAATGATCAGATCCGGTTGCAGGGCGATGGCTTTTGCCAGTTCCAGGCGCTTGAGATATCCTTGGGGGAGGGCGCCGGCCGGTTTGTAGGCAACAAACGCATCGCGTTCAAAACCGACCTCCTCCAGCAAGTCCAGGGCTACGGCGTTCCGATCTCCATACTTGCCGCCCACAAGTTTCTTCACCCGCGGCGAATACAAAGGAATGATCATGTTTTTGTACGCCGGCAACTGGTAAAAGGGACGTACCATCTGAAAGGTACGGGCGATTCCCAGCCGCACAATTTCAAATGGGGCCAGGTGCTGAATCGGCCGGCCTTTGTACAGGACCTTGCCTTTGCTGGGCTTAACAAAGCGGGTAATCAGGTTGGCCAGCGTGGTTTTGCCGGATCCGTTGGGACCGATTACTCCCAAAAGTTCGCCTTCATAAAGGTCAAAATTGACCAAGTGTACCGCCTGAACCCCTCCAAAGGACTTGCATAACTCCATAACCTGCAAAAGCGGCGTCCGGTTCATTATTCAACCTCGACCCATCGTTCAAATTGATGATATTTTCGCTGGATGTAATGAAAAATGCCTTCGGGCAGGGCCACGATGAAGACGACCAGAAATATTCCGTAAAAAACAATGCGCAGCCCTCCGATGCCTCTCAGCAGTTCCGACAGGGGTACCAGTATGGCGGCGCCCAGGGTCGCACCGGCAAAGCTTCCAGGGCCGCCGACAACTGCGGCGGCAATGGGAAGAATAGAGTAGTCCAGCGCAAAGACCGGCATACCGGTGAACAGGTACACATGGGTCATGCACGCTCCGGAAAAAGCGCCCACGGTACTGGCCAGGAAAAGCGCCTGGGCTTTAAACCAGTATATGTTGATGCCGGCATTGGTCACGGAACGATCATTGTCACAGATCCCTTTCAGCACCAGCCCGTAATCCGACGCCATCATGCGCCTGAATCCGAACAAGAGGCAGAGTAGAACAATGATAACCAGATACAGTTCTACCCATTTTGACGGCAGCGGGGTCATGCCGGTCAACCCTTCGGTTCCGCCAAAGATACGGGTTGCCTCGATAATGCGCACCAGCATGAGCGGGATGACCAGGGTAACCATGGAAAAATAGATTCCCCGAAGCCGCAGCACCGGCAATAGCAACAGGGTGCTGGCTGCGCCGCCCAGTATGGATGCCAGCGGGATGGCAACCAGGGGCGTTAGCCCGAAATAGTGATCGGCGATACCCGAAAGATAGGCGCCCATACCGAAAAAGAGGGCCTGGCCCAGAGATATCATTCCGCTCTGGGCCAGCAAATCCCAGCTGATCGCCAGGAGGGCAAAAACCGCCAGAGAAATGAACACTTTCTGCCAGTATACGCTCAATAAGGGCGGAAGGAGCAGAAAAACGATGATGGGCAGAAGCCGCGGGAGGGCCAGATAAAGCATCTCACGCCAGGAACAGAGGGTGAAGACGTCTCCGGAACGGGCTTTAATTCCCCGATCGATGCGTTCTTTGCGCTTTTTCAATCCGTCTAAATCCTTTCCTCTAGTTCTTTTTGCTTTCCGAACAGACCGGACGGCTTGATCACCAGGACCAGCAGGATCGCCATCAGGCTGATAATCATGGTCCAGTGGCTGCCGATGTAAGTGTCTGTGAAACGTTCAGCAAAACCGATGACGAAGCCGGCCACAATGACGCCGCCGCTGCTGCCGAGCCCCCCGATGATGCAGACGGCCAGGGCCTTAATGAGCACATCATAGCCTTCGGCCGGAGCGATGCTTCCCAGGGGGAAGATGATGGTGGCGGCGATGGCGGCCAGGCCGGCCCCCAAAGACATGCTCAGGGTGGCGATGCGGTCCGAGTCGATCCCGAACGTTAACGCCGTGCGTTCGTCCTGGGCAATGCCGCGAAAGGCCAGACCGATTGACGTATGATGCGTGAACAGCCACAGGCCCAAGACCAGAACCAGACCGATGCCCACGATAAAAAGCCGCTGGGCGTCCACGTAAGTTCCGGCAATCAGGAAGCTGTGGTCTATAAAGACCGGAAGGGTATATTCAAAACCGACCAGGCCGAAGTAGCTGAACAGTTCCACAATCGCCAGGCCGATGCCGAACGTGGCGATAACTTCAGACAGGGCCTGCCCGCGGACCCTCACCAGTACCAGGCGGTATATCAGGCCGCCGAGGAGCGCCGTCAGCAGGATTGAAATCATCACAGATAGTAAATACGGCATTTTCAGCAGGTTCAAGAGAATCCAGCTTGTATAGGCGGAAAGCACGTAAAGGGCGCCGTAGGCAAAATTGGCAACACCGCTGATGCCGAAGGTGAGATTAAAGCCCATCGCCAGCATAATGAGTATAAAACTGTTGATGACGGCGTAGATGATCGTACCGATAAACATGAACAAACTCCATCGCAGGGTCGGACCCAAGCGACCGCCGGCACCATCAGAGGCCGGCGGCCGCCGGAGTAAGGCAGGCTATTTTAAAGATTTAAGCCCCTTGGGGAGTTGAATTTTGCCTTCGGCAATCGTTTCGGGAAAGACAATGACCCGCCGGCCGTTGTCGTTCCATTGAAAAACGGTCGACACGCTGGCTTCCTGGGGATCAAAGGCGTAGACCACCTGATGTCCTGCATCGAATTTGACGCGGCCCATCACGCCGTTGCGGTCGGTCTTTTCCAGTTCAGCCACGATTGCGTCCGGATCGAGACTTCCCGCCCGCTCTATGGCCTCCTTGAGGATATAGACCGATTCATAGGAGGGGGCCGGGCCGTGGCCGGCCTGGATTTCTTTGCCGTATTTTTTCATGTAGTTATCGTAGAAATCTTTGGACGGCGGGTGTTTGTCGGAACCGATTCCGCTGCCCAGTTCGAAAATCGTGTTGGTGGCGCCGCCGATTTTTCCGTCAAACGTATTCCATGCGCCCGAACCGGCCAAAGGTGAAATAAACCCGGAAAGAATAGCAGGGACCTTCATGGCGTTCCACTGTTTGACCAGGGTGCCGCTCTGGGGCATATCAAAAACCGGCATGATGACTTGCGCCCCCTGGGACCGGATCTTCATTAAGGCGGAAGAAAAATCGGACGTGCCGGTGGGATAGCTTTCCAGTCCCACGACGGTCCACCCGGCCGTGTCGAAATAAAGTTTTTTTACAAGCTCGGCGGTGGCCCGGGCCCAGGCCACGTCCTGGTGCATGATATAGACCTTGTTGAATCCGAATTCCTTGTTGATCAGTCCCATGGTCCCGGAAAGATATTTGACCAGATGGACCGCGTTCAAGCAGGTCCGAAAAACATACTTGTACTTTGCCGGATCTTCCTGGATCTTTTTCTCGGACCCCGGCGACATGGCGATGGTGCCCAGCAGGGGGACCTTATATTTTGCAATAATGTCCATGCCGGCCATCAGGGCCTCGGAGCGAAAGGGACCCACCACGAGGGCCGCGGGCTTTTTTTCCAGAATTATCTTTTCAAGACCCAAAAGCGCTTCGGGAACCGGAACGCCGGGGGCTGCATCACGCAGGTCGATGGACTCGACTTTAAAGGGCTTTTTTGAAGCTCCCACCTTGACGCCGCCGGCAGCGTTAATTTCATCCACCGCCATCTCAACCGCGCTTAAAGACTCTTTGCCCTCCAGAAATCCCAGAGAGGTTGGGATACCGATAACAATCGGCTCCTGGGCATTGCCGACGCTGCTTAAAACAGAACAGACCAGTACGATTGAAAATAAGAAACCCAACAACCTTACATGCATTTTCATGAGCGTTCTCCTTTTTTTGTATGCTTCGGTAAAGTGTGAGGGAATTCACGTTTTAAAAATGAACAAGTATGTTGCAATAAAAGGAATGCGCCTGCAATCAGAAGCGTGCAGTCTATAATGTGCGCTGTTTATTATAAGTTCTATTGTGAAGAGGCCCCAATAGTTCTTGAGAACAATGAATATTTTTACTGGATGCTATGGTCTTCATAAATGTCAATTCCATCTGTTTTTGTCAAGAAGAATTAACTCTACAAAGTGTCACCTGAATGAGCGTTCCAGATTATAAAAAAACAATTTTGTTATATATTCAGTGGAACCTATCGATCTCTTAGCCGATCAGCCAGCCGCGACAGGCGTCGGCGGGGCTTGTCGTTTGCCAGGGCCAGCTGGAGCGCTTTGGTCGAACCGACGAGCACGACCACCTTCTCTCCCCGGGTCATGGCCGTGTACAGCAGGTTGCGTTGCAGCAGCGGAAAGTGCTGTGTGGTGAGGGGCACAATCACGGCAGGATATTCGGAACCCTGGGATTTGTGAACGGAGATGGCATATGCCAGGGCGAGTTCATCCATTTCGCTCATTTCGTAGGGCACACTTCTACCGTCATAATCCACCGACAGCAGGCCGTTTTTCCTATCCATGGCGGTGATGACGCCGATGTCACCGTTAAAGACATCCTTTTGGTAGTTGTTTTTCAAATGCATGACCTTATCGCCGGGTCGAAACGTGCTGCCCATGTTTTCAATGCCGGCGGGGTTCGGATTTAAAACTTTTTGCAGGACCTGATTCAGGTTGATGATTCCGGCGGCCCCTTTGTGCATCGGGCTTAAAACCTGAATGTCGTTGAAGGGGTCCAGGGAAAACCGTTGCGGAATGATTCGGGTAGTCAGCTCAACAATGGCGTCAACCACTTTTTGGGGATGAGGTTCTTCCAGAAAACAGAATTCTGAAACCGCGGCGGGGTCCGTCAGGGCTGTCAGATCCAGGGGGTTTCCCTGGCGGACCCTGTGGGCGTTCATAATAATGGGACTTTCTTGCGACTGCCGGAAAATCTGGTTGAGGTAATATGCCGGAATTCTGGCTGAGGAAATGATATCGGCGAGCACATTGCCGGGACCCACCGGCGGCAGCTGGAAAATATCTCCCACCAGAACCAGGTGGGCCGTAAGCGGCATGGCCCGCAGCAGATGGAACATCAGGAGCGTATCCACCATTGAAGCTTCGTCGACAATTAAGGCGTCTGCCTCAAGGGGGTAGTCCGGATTTCTGTCGAAATGCCCGGTTTCAAAATTATATCCCAATGCCTTGTGAATGGTCCAGGCCTCCCTGCGGGTGATCTCCGACAGGCGCCGGGCCGCCCGGCCGGTTGGCGCAGTCAGCAGTACCTGTTTGGACAGCGTTTCAAATATGGCATTGACGGACCGTATCAGGGTCGTTTTGCCGGTTCCAGGGCCGCCGGTTATGACCACCGCCCGACGGGAAAGGATTGCTTCCAGGGCGTTGAGTTGTTCGGTCGAAAGCTTGATGGTCAGTTTTTTCTGGACGGCATGCAGAATATTTTCAGCATCAATGCCAACCGGTGGAACCGGAACCGACAGCAGGGCCTTCAATCGGGCTGCCAGGCCGGTTTCGGCCAGGTGAAGTGTTTTAAGGAATACGGCGGCGGTGTTATCTTCCCCGGCAGCTTCTAAAACAAGCTCCTGGGAAGCGACCATGGCGCTGACGGCGGCTGCGGCGGCATCCGGGGTAACGTTGAAAAGCTGCAGAGACTGTTCCTGGAGGCGTTCCTGGCTTATAAACATATGACCGTCTTTTACGGATTGCGCTATGAGATGGCGGACACAGGCTTGGATGCGCTCCGGTTCGGTTTCCGCCATTCCCAAATTCTGTGCAACCGCATCCGCCATAAAAAAACTGATGCCGCCGATGTCATGGGCCAGACGATATGGGTTGGCGCGAATGATTTCCATGGCTTCGCCACCGTATGCCTTAATGATTTTGGCGCAAAAAGCATTTTTAAGACCGACGGTCTGTAAAAACTGCATTAAGCTGTCGATGACGTGATGGTCGTTCCAGGCTTTGGCGATAATTTCGGCAGTTGCTTTGCCGATACCGTCCACTTCACATAATTTTTGCGGATGTTGCGCGATGATGTCGAGGGTATCGGGTCCAAAACGGTCCACCAGTCGTCGTGCAGTGACCGGACCGATACCCTTGATGATACCCGATTCCAGATATATTCGAATGTCTTCGGAAGCGTCCGGCAGGACCGTGGCGTATGAAGAAACTTTAAACTGCTGGCCGAAACGGGGATGGGTCTCCCATGTTCCGGTGATTTTCAGCGTTTCGCCGGGGCGCAGCGTCGCCATGAAGCCGACAATCGTTACCGGGTTTTGGGACTGGTGGGGTTTTAAAACTGCGATGGTATAATGGTTTTCCGGATTAAAAAAAGTGATCCGTTCCAGCCGTCCTTCAAGCGTGCTCTGGGTCATGAGCTATTATCCAGCTTGCAGCGTCATCGAGGTCAGCGGCTACATAATCAGGCAATATGTTTTTTCGGGTTAAAATCGTTTCAGCTTCAGCGCCGTTGCCGGTTTGCACCAAGATTGCATAACCGCACCCGGCATTTCGAGCGCACTCGACATCCTTGGCGCTGTCGCCCACCATATAAGCGCTTTTTATATCAAGGGCATAACGGCTTTGGGCCTGGTGTATCAGTCCCGGTTTGGGTTTGCGGCAGCTGCAGTGATCATCGGGGGTATGGGGGCAGAAAAAAATATCGTATACTTTGCCGCCGTTGGCGTTGACGGCCGAACGCATATTGGAATGCATGAATTCCAAATCTTTAATCGGGATCATCCCGCGGTTGACAGCCGATTGGTTGGTAATGACAATGATGGTAAACCCTTTTTGTGTCAGCCGCTTTAAGGCCCCCAGGCTGCCGGGCAAAAAATCGAATTCGGACCAGCTTTTGATGTAATCGGGCGAATCCCGGTTGATCACGCCGTCGCGGTCGAGGAAGACAACCTTGTGAGGCTTTTGTTTGGCGGTTTTGCGGCTTTGCATAATTCTTAATATTTCTTCCCTTGGATAAATAGGAAAAAGGGTTCAGGTGTCAGAATTAAATAGTCACTCCAGCCCCGCATCAAGTGCGGGATAAACTGCGGAGGGGGCCCAGAAAAATGATAACTGGATTCCCGCCTGCGAGGGAATGACGGACTTACTTATTTCAAGAACAGTCAGGAATAATTTACACCAAAAATCTGGGACGCGACACGAACGCTCCTGATCCCCGGCCCCCGACACCTTTATTTCAGGTCTTCGGCAACGGCGAATGCGTCCTTAAAGCCTTCCTTGATCATAACGGCTTCATATTCGTCCGCCTGTTGCAGGGTTGTGCAGAGGCCCACGCGGACGCGGTAAAAAGTCTCTTTGCCGGTGTCATAGACGGTGATATGCGCATTTTTAAATTTTTGATCCAGCTTGTTTTTAAGCCGTTCGGCGTTGTTGCGGTCCCTGAAGGCGCCGACCTGGATCGTAAAGTTGCCGGAGTAATAATCCACCGGCAGATACATGCCGCCCGGTTTGCCGGCCGACTCCGGCGTCACCCTGGTTCCCAGGGCAACGACTTCAACCGGGGCCGTCCCCGGTCCGACCACCTCGAGGGTTCGGGCCGCACTGTAAGACAGATCAATGATGCGGCCGCGCACAAACGGCCCCCGGTCGTTAATCCGGACCTGCGTTACACGGTTGTTGGATAGATTGGTTACCTGCACATATGTGCCCAGGGGCAAAGTTTTGTGGGCGGCGGTCATGGCATGCATATCATAAATTTCACCGTTGGATGTTTTTTTGCCATGGAAATCTTCACCATACCAGGAAGCGATGCCGCGCTGGCTGAAATATTTGGCGTGGGGCAAGGGCTGATACCATTTTCCCAGGACTTTATAAGGTTTGGGATAGCCTGTCGGGGCCGGCGGCGGCGGTGGCGGTTCAACCGTTGCACAACCGTAGCCAAGTGTCAGCAGGAGAACCCAAACGACAGCCGGCCGGCGATAGCGTGAGATGTAACACTTTAACGAGCTCAGGTGGTGGGAGTGGGGGTTAGATTTTTTTGGGATATAGTTCATTTAAAACCATTGAATGTCTAAAATTACAATTTCCAAAAACCAAATTACAAACAATACTCAAATTCCAATGTTCAATGAGCAAAACTTTCAAGGACGACATATTGTTTAAATTTTCGAATTTCGGTCATTTGAATTTTCCCTTCGACCCGGCTCAGGGCGGTGAGCCGGCCGAACCGTTAGATATTTGGAATATAACATTAGGAATTTCAATAAGTGAATGAAATTCTAATAAAGCAAATCCCCCTGGGCATAACCAATGCCGGCCCCTTCGAGTTGGTTATTTATTAAGGGCGATTTTCAGCACATCCATCATTTTTTCAACAAAGTGAAACTTGATATCCTTTTGGACCTTTTTGGGGATTTCGTAAAGATCCTTTTCATTCCATTTAGGTAAAATCAGCGTTTTAATCCCGGCCCGGTGGGCGGCAAGAATTTTTTCCTTAACCCCGCCGACCGGCAGCACTTGGCCGCGCAGCGTTATTTCACCGGTCATGGCAAGGTCTTTTCGAATGGTTTTATGCGTCAAGAGCGAGGACAGGGCCGTCAGCATGGTCACCCCGGCAGAGGGTCCGTCCTTGGGAATGGCGCCTGCCGGTACATGGACGTGAATGTCGTACTTGTCGAAAAAATCTTCATCGATGCCGAGTGTTACAGCGTTTGTCCGGATAAAGCTTAAAGCGGCAGTGACGGATTCTTTCATGACGTCGCCCAACTGACCGGTCAAGGTAAGTCCTTTTTTGCCTTTCATGGCGGTGGCTTCAATAAACAGAAGTTCTCCGCCTGCCGGGGTCCAGGCCAAGCCCATGGCCACGCCCGGAGTCGAAACCCGGGACCTGGCTTCGTTGGACAGGCGCACCGGCCCCAGATACTTGAACAGGTTGACGATTTTGATGGTTACGGACTTGGCTTCGCCGGCGGCGACCTTACTGGCAACGCCGCGACAGACGTTGGCGATTTCGCGTTCCAGGTTACGCAGACCGGCTTCACGGGTATAGCCGGAAATCATCTGTTTGACCGCGGCTTTGGTAAAGTTGATCTGACCGGCCTTTAAACCGTGGGCCTTTCGCCGGCGCGGAATCAGGTAGCGATTTGCGATCTTGATCTTTTCGTCTTCGGTGTACCCCAGAAGCTCCAGCACTTCCATCCGGTCCCGCAGGGCCGGCGGGATGGTATCGAGAATATTGGCCGTTGTGATAAACATGACTTTCGACAAGTCAAAGGAAACATCCAGATAATGGTCTGAAAAGGAAAAGTTCTGTTCCGGATCCAGCACTTCCAGCAGGGCGGATGAAGGATCCCCCCTGAAATCGCTGCCGACTTTGTCGATTTCATCCAGCATGAAAACCGGATTGTTTGATTCGGCCCGGCGAAGACCTTGAACAATTCGCCCGGGCAGCGCACCGACATAAGTGCGGCGATGGCCGCGGATTTCAGCCTCATCCCGGACGCCTCCCAGTGAAATCCGAATAAATTTCCGTCCCAATGCCCGGGCGATGGATTGCCCCAGGGACGTCTTGCCGGTGCCGGGGGGGCCGGCAAAGCACAAAATGGGTCCTTTGGACTCCGGTTTGAGTTTGCGCACCGCTAAAAATTCGACGATCCGTTTTTTGGCCTTTTCCAATCCAAAATGGTCTTCATCAAGGATTTTTCGTGCCTTCTTGATATCGAGATTATCCACGGTACTATCATTCCAGGGTAGCGATGTCAGCCAATCCAGGTAGGTTAACGCCACCGTGTATTCGGCCGAAGAAGGGTGCATGCGGGAAAGCCGGCTGATTTCACGCTCTGCTTCTTTCAGTGCTTCCTGGGGTAGATTCTTTTCCTTTAACTTGGCCTTGTATTCGTCCAATTCAACCGAGGGTTCGTCCTTTTCGCCCAGTTCTTCCTTTATCGCTTCCAGCTGCTGGCGCAGATAATATTCGCGCTGGCGTTTATCCATGTCCCCTTTCACCTGAGACTGGATTTTGTGCCCCAATTCAAGAATTTCCAGTTGATAATTGAGCAGGCGGGTAACTTCTTGCAAGCGGTCTTTGACATCATTGGTTTCAAGAATCTTCTGCTTTTCTTCAAGGGAGGAGTTGATGGTGGAAGCAATCATGTCCGCCAGTATGCCGGGCTCTTTGATGGTTTTGGCCATTGCAGCTATTTCCGGGGGCAATCCCGGGGACAATTCCACAATTTTTGTAAACTGGCTGAGGATGTTCGATACCAGGGCCTGGGATTCTTTGTCTTTGGGTTGTGTTTCCCGGATATGCTCAATCCGCGCTTTTAAGTAAGGTTTGCTCTCTACAAACTCGGCGGCTTTGAACCGGCCGAGCCCCTGAACCAGCAATTGGGTCCTATTGTCCTCTGTTTTGGCCATTTTGAGTATCAAGGCGCTGGTACCGATGGTGTATAAATCATCCTGGGGAAGTTTGCTTTTCTCTTCAGGCTTTTTTGATACCAGCAGCCCAATCATCCGGTCCTTTGACATGGCTTCATCAACCAGCCGGACCGACTCACCCTGCATCACCATCAACGGCAATACCATTTTGGGAAACAAGGCCGCATCAAAAAGCGGCATAATCGGAAGGATGTCCGGCAGTTTTTCAGCATCAATATCGGTGAACGGTTTTGGATCAGTCATGATACCTCCAAAGGTAAATTCAAGCAATGTATCGTAAATGGGGGGTTGTCATATTCATCAGCGCATGTCCGGCAGCAGCACCAAAAATCCATCATCCATCCGAGATGGGGATCTTGTGGGTTTTGTCCAGTTGAAGCTTGGCCAGGCGAATCTGAAGAAAACCATTGGAGTAGGCGGTAGACACCACTTCGGTGTCAATGGGCGCCGGCAGATATAAAATGCGTTCAAACCTGCCATACTGAATTTCAGCCAACCGATACGTGCCGCTGTCAACCCGGGGAAGCTCGGAACGGTGTCCGTAAATCCTAACGGCTTTCCCGCTGATCTCCACTTCGAGATTTTCCTTATCCACTCCGGCAATTTCAGCCCGGATAATGATTTCTTCGACTGTTTCATAAATATCCATTTGAGGTTTCCAGGACCGCTCGGATAGGGTGAACATCGGTTTCATGGAGCGGAAGATTTCCTCAAAGGATTTATCCAACTCGGAACTCAAATCTTCAAAATCATTAGAAAAACGTATTTTAATAAAGTCCATTTGCCTTGCTCCTGCCTGTTTTAGCGATTCTATCGGTTGAAAAAAACGTTCAGTTTCGCCGCCGGACAAATTTGTTTTGTTGGGCAAAAACTCGCAATTAACACGCTTAACCATTAGACCCGAACCGGGTGCAATGTTCAATTTTCCGAGCAAATTGTTGCGGATGCGATATTTTTTGGGTGGCGCAATTGGGTTAAAAAATTAACATTCCCGGCAGGTTTTGTAAAGAAAAGAAATCAATATCAAATTGCGATTTTAGCCTAAATGCCGTATGACCGGGGTATGCTGAAAGCCTTTAACCCCTCCGGAAGATTCATCATCGGTGCACAGTATTTCGTCTATTTTGGCGTGATGGGGATATTCCTGCCCTATTTTAATCTATACTGTTACCACCTTGGATTTAATGGGCTTCAAATCGGTGCACTGTCGGCCCTGCGTTCGATGGCGTTGATTGTGTTTCCGCTGTTGTGGAGCGGCCTGGCCGACCGATACCAGAAACGGCGCGCCATCTATGTCGGCTGCAACCTGGTGAGCGCTGCGTTGTGGTCTTTCTATCTGTTCACCGTCGATTTCTGGTTTATGCTGATGATAACCATGTTTTATGGAATATTTTACGCACCGATTATTTCCTTTCTGGAAGCATTCAGCATGGAAGTCCTTGGTCATGAAAAAAACAGCTATGGAAAAGTGCGCGCCTGGGGATCCATCAGTTTTATTTTGGTCGTTGTGGGGATCGGCAAAATCATCGACCTGTATTCGATCCAGATCATTATCGTGCTGATATTCGCCGGATCCGCTCTGATGGCAGCCATTTCAGTCCGTGTTCCGGCGGTGCGCAAGCATCAGGGAAAATCTTTCCGTAAACAGGTCGACGCATTTCTAAACCGACGGGTCCTGGTTTTCCTGATTTGCGGTTTTTTGATGCTGGTCAGTCACGGGGCCTATTACGGCTTTTTTTCCATTCATCTTGAAAAACTGGGTTACGGCAGCACTTTCATCGGAGCAAGCTGGGCCCTGGCATCGACAGCCGAAATTTTGGTGATGATCGCCTCGAATCGGATATTCAGGCGATTTTCACTGGTCAATGTGCTTTTTTTCTCATTTATGGCAGCTGCCATTCGATGGTTGACACTTTGCTATGTTCAGTCACCGCTGCTGATTTTAGTGACCCAGGTATTGCACGCATTTAGTTATGGAACCTTTCATATGGCCAGTATTCTTTATATTGATCTGCTGACGCCGATTGAAAATAAAACAATGGGTCAGGCGGTCAATAACGCGGTTTCATACGGAACCGGGTTGATGGTTGGTTTTTTGATAAGCGGGTATCTATATGAACGAATGGAAACAGCCGGTCTTTTTTTAATCAGCAGCTTGATTGCGGCGGCCGGGGGGGTGCTGATGAAAAGGTTTGCTATAAAGGAAAACCACAGGGAATTAATACGCTAATGAGGCAATCAACCCGCCCACTTGTCTTTACTCCCCTTTAAGCGGAAAAAGGAGATGACGCAGCCAGCCCAGGATCGAGTTGTTCCGCAACATGTCTCTGTCAAACTGATCAAAATCCTTAAACAGCTTGGCCGGATCTGAATAAAAATGCGCCCGGGTTGTGATCTCTTCCCGGGGGTCCAACTCTTTGACGACCTTTGCCGGGTTTCCGGCGGCAATGGTGTTGGGGGGCACGGAATCCACAACAATTGCGCCGGCGCCGATAATACTGTTTTCACCGATGGTGACCCCTTTGCAGATAATGACGCTGTCGCCGATCCAAACATTTTTTTCAATCCGCACCGGGGCTGTTCTGCCGATGGCGACCCGGTTGTAAATATCGTGCCAGTCCGCATCGGTTATGTAGACGCTGCTGGCCAGCATGCAGTTGTCGGCAATGGTGATTTCAGCGGCGGAGCCAAGCCGGACGCCCGGGCAGATTAAACTGTAATTTCCGATGGTGATGCGGCCCAGGCCTTTTTTTTGAGACCAGATCGAAAGCCTGATTTTTTTATCGGGAGTGGCCACCACCATGGCATAGTCGCCGATTTCAATGGGCGCGCCGAAGATGTCCACGTGCCAGGGCTTGATGAAAAGGCAGCCCTTTCCCAGGGATTCCAGCTGCGGCTCTATAAATCGGCGGGTGTAAAACTGCTGAAACCCCAGATGTAATTTTTTGATAAAATAGGGGCGATGATCTCTTCGCATATCATAAATCAATTGTTTGCCAGAACCGGTGATTGAACAACTGGCCGGCCGGTGTCAGGTTATACAGGGCATCGGCTGCCATCAGTACGACCGCGTTGGTCCAGGTGGTTTTGTCTTCGGGCCAGATCACCAGGTCCGGAAAAGTAAAGCCGCACCAGTAGGAACCGTCTTCATAGGTTTTATCACAAATCCAGCTGAACACGATTTTGGCAAGACCCGGGTTTCCCATGGCGGAAAGTGCGAGTGACAGTTCCGAGGTTTCCGCCACCGTCACCCAGGGCCGGTCGGATACACAGCGGACACCCTGGCCGTTGATGACGAATTTTTTCCAATACTGATCGATTCGGCGCTGGGCCGCGGAAAGTGTAAAAATACCGCAAAGGACCGGGTAGTACCAGTCCATGGCGTAGCGCGATTTGGTCATGTTAAACAGGTGCGGGCGGGTGCAAATGGCTGTTTCGAGTTTTTTCAGCGCTGCTTTCCAGGCCGGCTGATGGCGGCCCAACTGGTTTGCAATCACCAGGGCACACCGCAGGCTCATACAAATGGAGCTTGATCCCGCCAGCAGCGCCATGGTGTCGATCTTTCCTTCCGGGCTGATCGCCCAATAAATCTCACCTTCGGTTGCCTGCATCCGCAGAACAAATTCCATGGCGGCAGAGACCGTTTCCCACATATCGTTTAAAAAGGAAATATCACCGGTTGCCAGGTAGAAATGCAACAGGCCGACGGCAACATAGGCGGACATGTTGGTGTCCAGGGTGGTGTCTTCCGGAATGCCGTCTTTATAGGCGGCGTACCAGCAGCCCTCCTTGAGCTGGGTGCTCGCAAGCCACCTGAATGCCATGCGGGCCTCCCGGTGGTACCCGGCGATACAGAGCCCCATGGCAGCTTCAACATGATCCCAGGGATCTGTTTTTAATCCCTTGCTCCAGGGGATTTCACCATTTTCCCTTTGGGCTTTAACAATCATGGCGGCGGCAAAGTCGATGTCAAGTGGAAGGATTTCCCGGTAGGGCGAGGTTTTGGTTATCGAAGTGCCTATATCTTTCATCATTATTAGCGAAAATCCGTTTGTTGAAGGTTAGATCGGCTGAGTTTCATGAAACCGTTTCAATCCATACTTTGGATTCCGGCGGCATGCAAGTACAATTTTGTTACACCTGTAACGATGTTGACCCGGCGAAGCGCTCCTGATAGGATATACCTGCTCGGGTGATCAAGGGGCAAAATTCCAGGGATCGGAAGTTAGGTTTTGGGTGACAGCGGAAAATTTTATTTTATAGATTCAGGGCGGGTTATGAAAAAATATATCCGGTTCGCCGGATTTGCTTTTTTTATGATTATTCTGGCAGGCTGCCGGTTGCAACGCGAAGTGCTCATTGAAGGCAACACCATGGGCACCACCTATCATATTAAGATTGTCGCCGGGTATTTTGATCGAATCTCCGACCTGAAGGAAAAAATCGATCGACGCCTGCAGGAAGTCAATGACAGCATGTCGATTTACAAGGCCGATAGCGAAATCAGCCGGTTTAACGCGATTCAAAATACGGAAGAGCGCTTTGCCGTTTCCGAGGACTTTTTTAACGTCACCAAAGCGGCTGAAAAATTGTATCGCCTGACAAACGGCGCCTGGGACGGCACGATAAAACCGCTGGTGGATTTGTGGGGCTTTGGCAGCCCGTCGGCTCAAAAAAAGATTCCCGCAAAACAACATATCGATTGGTTGCTGATCGATGTGGGTTTCCGCCACATTGAAATTTCGGACAGCCGGCATATTCGAAAAAAAAAACGCTCGCTGTCGCTGGATTTAAACTCGATTGCCAAGGGCTATGCGGTTGACCGGGTCGCAGCCGTGATCAAAGAAAACGGCATTGAGAACTTTCTGGTGGAAGTCGGGGGTGAAGTATATGCGTCCGGTACTAAAAAAAACAGACAACCCTGGCGGATCGGCATTAATCGACCGCAAAAAGACGCGTCCCCCAGCCAGGTTTACCGGGTGGTTACCCTGGAAAACTTAGCCTTGGCAACCAGTGGCGATTACCGCAATTTTTTTGAAATCGAGGGGCGGCGCTATTCCCATGTGCTGGATCCCCGGACCGGGCACCCGGTCCGCAATTCAGTAGTCAGTGCTTCCGTCATGGCGCAAACCTGCACATTTGCGGATGGACTGGCAACCGCCCTGATGGTCTTGGGTCCTGACAAAGGTATTGAACTGGTTGAGCGTCTTGAAAATGTTGAGGCCATGATCGTTGTCCAGCAGGCAGATGGGCGCCTGGCGGATTATTTCTCAAGGGGTTTTAACCCGGTTAAGGTACTACCATGAAATTATATTTGGCAAGTCTGGGCTGCGCCCGAAATCTGGTGGATAGCGAGGTCATGCTGGGCCGGCTGAAGCATTCCGGCTGGACCATTACCACAGAGCCGGCTGAAGCCGAGACCATCATCGTCAATACCTGCAGCTTTATCGAGTCTGCCGTCAATGAATCCATCGATACCATCCTGGCGCTGGCAGCGCAAAAAAAAAGCGGGAACTGCCGCAAGCTGATAGTCGCCGGCTGCCTCCCGGAAAGGTACCGGGAAGATATTGTCGGGGCGCTGCCGGAGGTCGATATATTTATGGGCACCGGCGCCTATGACAAAATTATTCAGGCGGTCGACGGGACCCTGAGAACACCGGGATGTATTTTGCCGGACCCGAATTTATCCCTTCTGCAGACGCATGATCTTCCCAGGGTTCAAAGCAGCACGCATATGGCCTATATCAAAATCGCCGAGGGATGCGACCGCCATTGTACCTATTGCATTATTCCGACGCTCCGGGGGAAGCAAAAAAGTCGCCCGCCCGGATCGATTGCGGCTGAAGCCCTTCGCCTGATATCATCCGGTGTTAAAGAGCTGATTTTGGTGGCACAGGACACCACGGCCTATGGGCGGGATTTAAATCCGCCGACAGATTTAAGCTGTTTGCTGGAAGAACTTGCAGCGCTGTCGGATCAGACATGGTTCCGGGTGCTGTACGGACATCCGGAAAGTATCCGGCCGGCCATGATCCAAACCGTTGCAGATCACCCGAATATATGCTCATATTTCGACATCCCCATTCAACATGCCGATCCGAAAGTTTTAAAACGGATGGGGCGACAATATACCGGGAACGATCTCAAACGGCTTTATGAAAAAATTCGAACCCTTTGTCCGGACGCTGCCCTTCGGACCACCGTTATCGTCGGGTTTCCGGGTGAAACGGACAGGGCCTTCAGGGAGTTGATGGATTTTGTCAACCATGTTCGGTTTGACCACTTGGGGGTATTCACCTATTCTGATTCTGAAGACCTCCCTTCCCACAGGCTTTCCGGCCATGTTTCAGCCCAGAAAGCCCAGGACCGCATGGACCAGCTGATGTCCTTACAGGCCGAAATTTCTTACAGAAACAACTGCAAACACGTCGGCAAGACCTATCAGGTCCTGGTCGAAAAAAAGGAGGGAGGGAAAACATTTATCGGCCGCACCGCTTTTCAGGCGCCTGAGGTTGACGGCATCACCACCCTTCGCGGCGGGGGGGTGAAGACGGGCTGCTTTTGCAGCGTCAAAATAATCGACGCCCAGGATTATGACCTGACCGGAGAGGCAATATGAGCGATATAAAACAGAAAATTTTGGACAGGGCCGAAAATGATCTTGTTGAAATTGAAAACGCCCTGACAAATAATTTAAGACCGCATCTTGACCTGGTCGCCCGAACGGCAAAGCACATTCTATTCAGCGGCGGCAAACGGTTAAGGCCATTGCTGATGGTTCTTTCGGCACGGCTGTGCGGCTATCATGGCGATTATGACAAGACCTTTTCGTGTGTATTTGAATACCTTCATGCCGCCACCCTTTTGCACGATGATCTGGTCGACGGTGCTGAATTCCGGCGGGGCAGTCCGGTCGCCCACACGAAATGGGGCAACGCGGTTGCGGTTTTGACAGGTGATTATCTGCTGGCGCGCGCGCTTTCCATTACCGCGGCGACCGGATCGCTGAAAAGCATCAAGATCATTGCAGAAATTACGGAACATATGTCCCAGGGCGAGATCCAGCAGTTAATCAATAAAGGCGATTTGAACCTTTCAGAAGAGGACTATCTGACGGTTATTTACCGCAAGACCGCCGTGCTCATAGAGGGGGCCTGCCGGGTGGGCGCTATATTCGCCGGCGCTCCGGAGAAGGAGGAGCAGGCCCTTTCCGTTTACGGTCGGCATCTCGGTCTGGCTTTTCAAATGGTCGATGACCTGCTTGACTATACCGCTGATACAAACGCACTGGGTAAAAAAACCGGTGCTGATTTAAGGGAAGGCAAACTGACATTACCTCTTATTTATGCATATTCAAAGGCCGGAACTGATGATCGCGCCTTTATTGAAAAGGTTTTGAACCAAAAAAAATTTTCTGTTCAAGTCTTTGAAAAGATGATAAATATATTAAAAAAATATAAGGGGCTTGATTACACTTATCAAGCAGCTGCCCAGAAGGTTTTGGCCGCGAAAGAGGCTCTGTCCGTGTTTGGCGCAACAGAGACCAGGGACCTCCTGTTAGATATTGCCGATTATGCGCTGATTAGAAAAAACTGATGTACTGAGGGCGGCGCCTCCTTTTTTATCTGTGAGCCCTTTAATACAACTCCATATTATATGGGGAAACATAGGAATATTTCAAGGTGAAAAACAACATGGCTTTTTTTGCAGTCTCCCCTAAGAGATGCATAGGGGTAATCCTGGCGGTGGGTGTGATGCTCAGCAGCCTGTCGGTTTTTGCTGAAGCGCCGCCGACAACAAAAACTTTAACGGTTATGGGTACCGGTTTGATCCGGGGTGAAAATGTCGAGGCCGCCCGTGACCAGGCCATCTCCAGCAGTCTGGATGGGGCGGTGGGCCGAATGGTGGTGTCTGAAATCCCCCTGGAGACGCTGCTGAAAAATTTTCAGCCCATCAACCGGCTGGTTCATACCCATAGGGATAAATTTATTCAGGATTACAAGGTTTTAACGGAAACCAAAGCGGGTCAGATATACAGTGTATTGGCACAAATCACCGTTTCACTGGCCAGTTTGGAAGAACAGTTATTGGGCGCCGGGATTATGTTCGGCCGGAAAGCGTTGCCTAAAATTCTGTTTGTTGTCGCAGAAAAAAACCGCAGCGACATGCCGCCCCAGTACTGGTGGGGGCAAACCATTGCGGCGGGCAAAGGTTTTGCGGAAAGCAAGGCGGCGGAAGCAATGAAACAAAAGGGCTTTACCATCATCGAACCGGCAGCAATGGACGCTTGGCAGGATATCGGTATGGACCTGAACAAACCCGATTTGAGCAACCCGGAGGCAATTGAACTGGGGCGTCGGCTGCAGGCGGAAGTCGTCATCATCGGCCGGTCCATTGTTCATCTGATTCCCAACACGATGAGGGGAAATGTCAAATCCTACCAGGGCATGGTAACGGCCCGGGCGGTTCGGCTGGATACCGGCGAAGAAATTGCGGCTTCCATGCAGACGGCGGTTACGGCAAGCGCCGATGAGTTTGCAGGGGTCAGAGCGGCCTTCTCTAAGGCGGGGGCCCAGGCAGGAACAGATCTGGCTTCTCAGATTCTGAGCGTCTGGCATAAAGAATTGAGCCAGCCGACCCTGGTGGAGGTTGTCATTCAAGGCAGCAGCAACCTGTTGTATTTTGAAAGGTTTCGCCAGGCCCTGATGGAGCTGCAAGGGGTCAGGGGCCTTCAAATAAAGGAAATGCGGCCGGATGAAATAAGGCTGATAATTGATTTTGAGGGAAACGGCGAAAAGCTTGCCGCCATCCTGATGCTGAAAGCATATGGCGCATTCGGGATTAACATAACCGAAATCGCGTTGAATCATTTGAAAATTCAGTTGATACCCAGATAGTCGCCTTAACGCGAACTTGGATCTGGCGACGTTTTCAAAGAACTCCAGCAATTCTCGGTCATTTTGTAAAGTGCCGATTGATGGGACTTGGGAAGCAATCGGCAAACTATTTTTCGTAAAGCCAGAAGTGGCGCTGACCATGCAGACCAGTACCCACCCCCACCCCAAAAACACCACAACATATAGTAATTATTTATAAAAATAAAAAACTAGGCTTTTGCATCTAGATGTTGTATAGCCTCTGCAAAGACACTGATTATGTAGGGGCTAACACCGTTGCACACCAAAAAACACTTGGGGTTTAAAGCGC
>JARGFK010000033.1 GCA_029211065.1 Desulfobacterales bacterium | reverse complement strand
TAAAGCGGATCAACTTTTGAATGAATTTAGTCAATTAGATAATGTTCAATTGAACGCGCTCTAATTTGCTCAGACAGTTTGCCGACTGAAACAGAACCATCCGGCGGCTGGCGTAACAGTTCTATGGAGATCATTCAATTAGAACATTTTTGTGATAATAACCCTACATTACCAGCTGATTCATTTCAAAGATGGGCAGGCATATTGAAAGAACGATAAAACCGACAATGACCCCCATGACCAGTATCATGACCGGTTCAAGCAGCGAAGTCATGCTGACAACCGATGAGGTTACCTCATTTTCAAATACATCCGCGATTTTGTTCAACATTCGTTCCAGTTCACCGCTCTGCTCACCCACCTGAATCATCTGCAGAGCCAGACCCGGGAAGGCATTTGATGTGGAAAGCGCCTGATATAAACCCTGCCCTTTGCCGACGTCTCTGGCGGCGGATTCGATGGCATTTGAAATCAAGGTGTTGGCTGCGATATTTTTAACGATCTCCAGCGCCGGCAGCATGGAAACGCCGTTTTCCAGGAGAGAACCAAGGGTTCTGGCAAAGCGCGCCACTGCCAGCTTTCTGGCCAAGGGTCCGGTCAGGGGCAAGGAAAGCAGGAGCTTGTCCCAAAGATATCTTCCCCTAATTGTTCGGGTGATGCTTCTGAATACCGGGATCGCAACACCGGCAGCGAGCAACAGCATCCATCCATAGGATTTAGACAGGCTGCTGACAACGATCAATAGCCGGGTCGGCGCCGGCAGTACCTGATTCATTTCGCTGAAAACACTGGTGATGCTGGGAACAATATATGTCAGCAGCAGAATCAGAACAATGACACCGATAGCGGTCATCAGGGCCGGGTAGGCCAATGCGGATCGGATACGGATTGCCAAGGCCTGCTGTTTTTCGGTAATATCCGCAAGCCGATCCAGGACAATTTCCAAGGTCCCCGATGTTTCACCGGCATGAACCATGTTAATATAAAGGGATGAAAAGGTTCCCGGATATTGCGATATGGCGCCGGCAAAACTGCTGCCCTCGACAATGGCATCTTTTATTTGCGTCAAAAGTTTTTTAAACGAATGCGACTTGGTTTGTGGTATCAGGGTGTCCAGAGCGGTTACCAGCGGAAATCCGGCCCCCACCAGGGTCGCCAGTTGGCGGGTCATCAGGGAAATTTCAGACAAACTGATTCGGGAAAACGGGCGGGTGAATTCAAAAGCGCCGGCATCCTTTTTTGCGGCGGCATTGCCGGCCTCTTTGATGGAAACGGGAAAAACCTTTGAGGCCCGCAGCTTCTGTCTTACCGCGACGGCACTCTCGGCATCGATGACGCCTGCAATTGCTTTTCCCTTGATGTTCAAGGCTGAGTATTCAAATACCGGCATGGGATACACGCAAAATAGAGTGGATCAGGCAGACGGCTTTACAAGAAAATAAAAAAAGCTTCATAACATGACTATGGCGTCCTGCCGTCTATAAAAGATTTATGAAAAATGATCAATGTTATACTCATTTTCATAGCAGGGTTAAGCCGGGAAAGCAACAGTTTGACAGGGGGTTGTTGCCGTCGGACGTCGTTTTTCCGAATTACTGCAGGCTTTAATTCATTCCCTTTTTATGGTATTCGGGATGAGAAAGAGAACCATGAGAAAAGGATGGACTTTCTGAACAGGGTCTGCGCTTCGCTGTCGGTTCGAGGGGCGGGGTTAAAGCGTGTTCCCGACCGTCCAGCGGCGGAAGCGCATCAGACCGCGCTGTATGGTTGCTGAAATAAATAAAAAGGTTTTATAGAACGTTTCATTATCACAAGGAGAAAAAAATATGCCGGAATTCAAGTATCAGGACCCATTTCCGCTGGGTAAGGATGACACAAAATACCGTCTGTTATCCAGGGACTTTGTAAGCGTTGCTGATTTTGAGGGGGAAACGATGGTAAAAGTTGACAGGGAAGGGCTCTCTTATCTTGCCAACCAGGCAATGCGTGAAGTCTCTTTCCTTCTCCGGCCGCGACACAATGAGCTGGCCGCAAAAATTCTTTCCGATCCGGAAGCCTCCCCCAATGATCGCGGGGTTGCCGTTGCGATGCTGCGTAATGCCGAGATCGCTGCCAAATTCGAACTTCCCTTCTGCCAGGATACCGGAACGGCAACGGTGGTCGCCAAAAAAGGCCAACAGATATGGACCGGCTGCAATGACGAGGGATTTCTATCAAAAGGCATTTATAAAACCTATACAGAGGAAAACCTGCGCTATTCCCAGACGGCTGCGCTGGACATGTACAAGGAAGTCAATTCGGGCAATAATCTGCCGGCCCAGATTGACATCTACGCCGCTGAAGGCGCTGAATACAAATTCCTTTTTGTTGCCAAGGGAGGCGGCAGCGCCAACAAAACATATCTGTTCCAGGAGACCAAGGCGCTGCTCAACCCCGAATCTCTGGAGAAATTCCTTATCAGCAAAATGAAATCCCTGGGCACTGCGGCATGCCCGCCCTACCATCTGGCCTTTGTTGTGGGCGGCACCAGTGCCGAAGCCTGCCTGAAAACAGTCAAGCTGGCCTCTACCGGCTACCTGGACACGCTGCCGACAAAGGGAAACAAGGGAGGCCAGGCCTTTCGCGATCCGGACATGGAAGAAAAGCTTCTGAAAGCGGCCCGGGAAAGTGGCATCGGCGCTCAGTTCGGCGGCAAATACTTTGTCCATGATGTGCGTGTCATCCGCCTGCCCCGCCACGGCGCCTCATGCCCTGTGGGCATGGGTGTCTCCTGTTCGGCTGACCGCAACATCAAGGCCAAAATCAACAAAGACGGCATCTGGCTGGAAGCGCTGGACGCCCATCCCGGCCGCCTGATCCCGGATCAGTATCGTGGAAAGCATGAGCACGGTGTTGTCAAAATCGATCTTAATCAGCCGATGAAAAGCATCCTTGCCATCCTGACCCAATACCCTGTTGCCACCCGGCTCGCATTGACCGGCACCATTATCGTTGCGCGCGACAGCGCCCATGCCAGGTTCAAAGAGATCCTCGATTCCGGCAAGGCGCTTCCGGCATATCTCAAGAACCACCCCATCTACTATGCCGGCCCTGCCAAAACCCCCAAGGGCAAGGCTTCAGGCTCCTTTGGCCCGACTACGGCGGGTCGCATGGACGCCTATGTGGACATGCTGCAGGCCAAAGGCGGCTCTCTGGTAATGATCGCCAAGGGAAATCGTTCCCAGCAGGTGATCGATGCCTGTAAAAAATATGGGGGCTTCTACCTGGGTTCCATCGGCGGTCCTGCCGCTTTGCTGGCAGAGGAGCACATCCGCAAGGTTGAATGCATTGATTTTCCAGAACTCGGTATGGAAGCGGTCTGGCAGATCGAGGTGGTTGATTTTCCGGCTTTTATCCTGGTCGACGACAAAGGCAATGATTTCTTCAAGGGTCTGAGGTGAGCAAAACCGGCCTTAAACTTTCTTCCAAAATCCCCCCCACCCCCCTTTTTTAAAGGGGGGCGAGGGGAGATTTCAAACGCCTACAACCCTATGATACGCCTTCACCATGGCTACTTTCTTTTGTCTTTTACTAGTAAGTCGAGTTTCCAGTATACAACACCCGCTAGCGGATTTCGGTAGTAGGGCTCGGTTCGCACGAACCCCAGGGACTCATAGATCGTCATGGCCGCCTTGAG
Organism: Desulfobacterales bacterium; assembly: GCA_029211065.1. Classification (NCBI taxonomy): domain Bacteria; kingdom Pseudomonadati; phylum Thermodesulfobacteriota; class Desulfobacteria; order Desulfobacterales; species Desulfobacterales bacterium. The sequence continues at coordinate 39,137 of JARGFK010000033.1, read as the reverse complement.
CCTGTCCAGCGTGTCCAGAAGCATCGTAGAATAATCCAGGAGAGTTGCCTCATCGATAAGGCGCTTGGCAAGAATTGTGCCCAAGCCCAGTCCTCTGAACTTCGGTTTGACGAAGAGCCGCTTCATCTCGCATATGCCATTGTCCAGCTTCCGCAATGCGCCGCAACCGGCTGATTCCTGTCCGTCCAGTGCCAGCAACAGAACGCCGTCAGGAGGAGCATACTTCCCGGGGAGTCCGGCAAGCTCCTCCTCAAAACTCTGGAAGCAGAGGTCAACATCGAGGTAGGCCTCATATTCCCGGAACAGGCGGCGAACTTCATCAATTTCGTATGGGGTCTCTGCTCGTTTGATCTTCATCCTTTTTTACCATATGGGTATGATTTTTGTAATTTTAAATTTTTCCTAAATCTTATTACATTATGCAACAAAAAAACTTTTCATCAATCTTCAATTAAGATACAGGCATCAGCCTGTTTGAGGATGTTCCACCTTATATAGCAGATCTATAAACAAAAAAAGGGCTTACAGCCTTCAATAGCTGCAAACCCTTTATTTATCTGGTAGGCGGTACTGGATTTGAACCAGTGGCTTCTACCGTGTGAGGGTAGCACTCTCCCGCTGAGTTAACCGCCCGATGGATTTATTTGTCGACGATTTTCTTTAGCTCCTTACCGACCCTGAAGAAGGGCAATTTTTTGGGAGGAACCGTAATTTTTTCACCGGTTTTAGGGTTTCGTCCGGTGTAGGCTTTGTATTCTTTCACTGTAAAGCTGCCGAATCCGCGGATTTCAACGCGATCCCCCCTGCCAAGGGATTCCATGATGGCGCCGAAAAACGTATCGCAAAAAATTCTGGCCTCTTTGGCACTGAGGAACATTCTGCTTTTGAGAATATCGACCAGTTCCGAGTTGTTCATGGAATCTCCTTAAAGTAATGACAGCAAGATTTAACTGCTTTTTTGTTTTATACTGACGAGATACTTTTCAAGTCAAGTCTTTTCTCGCGGGTTTTCATCATCACTGGCTTCTTCCGGTCCTGTGAAATCTTCCAGAGGGGTATTGTCCCCATGGATCAGTTCGGTTTGGGCGGATTCTTCGGGAAAGGCTTCATCCTCAAAAATCTGTTCTGAATGGGCTGAATCTTTCGGGGCGTCTTCATCCTCAAAAACCTGTTCCGACTCATCAGCGTCCCCCGTGGGCAGTTCATCCCCAGAGGATTCCGGCTCGGAAGAATCTTCCGGGGGCGATTCATCCAGCAGAGACCGGCCGAAGGATTCGATTTCCTTGGGAGTGGGCAGATCTTTAAGGTCTTTTAAGTCAAATACCTCCAGAAACTGTTTGGTGGTGGCGTATATGAGCGGGCGTCCGGGTATTTCCTTGCGGCCCAGAACCCGGAGGAACTTGCGCTCCAGCAGCAGGCGCAATATACCGCCGCAATCCACCCCGCGGATATGTTCGATATCGCTTCGGATGATCGGCTGCTTATAAGCGATGATGGCCAGTGTCTCCAGGGCGGCCTTGCTCATGCGGGGCGGATTCGGCTGTATCAGGCGCTTGATCCACTCGTTGTATTCCGGCCGGGTGCGGATCTGATAGCCGCCGGCGACTTCAGCCAAATAGAACCCGCCCGGGCGGGATTCATATTCATCTGAAAGCGCCTGGAGCGCATCCCTGATTTCTTTGGCGTCCGCCGTGGTGACCTGTTTGATCCGTTCGGTCGTAAGGGCGGTTTCGGCAACGAACAGTAAGCTTTCAATGATTTCTTTTAATTTTTCCATTATAAATAAAATAGCCTGATAATGCCGGTCTGTGAATGCTGCACGATCCGAATGAGATAAAGTTTTACCATTTCCAGGATTGCCAGAAAGGTAACGATAATATCACTTTTTGTGCTGGTTGCGGGAAATAACTCCGTAAACGTAACCGACCCCTTGGCTTCCAGAACATCGATAATTTCAGTGATCCGGTCTTTTACGGAAATTCTGTCGGTGCTGAAGTCTATTTTATGATCTCCGGGGAGGTTTTCAAGAATCTTTTGAAACGCATCAATTAATTCAAACAGCCCGATCTTGACAAACCGGTCATCCGTGTCCGACAGGTATTCCTTTAAATCGGGCGTCCGGACAAATGTGGAATCCCCCAGCAGGTGTCTTTTGGAAAGTTCTTCCGCCATTGATTTCATCCGGAGGTATTCCAGCAGCGGCTTGGTAATTTCCGAACGGGGGTCGATATCTTCATCTTCATATCCATGGGTCGGCAGAAGCATTCTCGATTTTATCTGTGTTAACGTGGCTGCCATAACAATAAACTCGCCGGCGAAATCGATGTTCATGAACTTCAGCCAGTCAAGGTATTCCAGATACTGCCGGGTAATCATTGCAATGGGAATGTCGTATATGTCAATCTCATTTTTTCTGATGAGATGGATCAGGAGATCCATGGGACCTTCGAAGATATCTTCCAGTTTGACGCTATAGCGTTCTTCCTGCATGGACCGTCCTATAATCTCATTGCGGCGCGCACTTCCGCCATGGTTTCTTGGGAGACGGCTGTCGCCTTCAGACAGCCGGATGCAATGATATCTGCTACAAGATCCGGTCGGGCTTCATAATGGGCCCGTTGTTGGCGGATCGGCTCAAGGGCCTTGGTCAGGTTTTGCGCCATGATTTGTTTGCATTCCACACAGCCGATTTGGGCGCTGCGGCATTCCGTATTAATGCGATCAACGGTTTCTTTGTCGGAATAGACCTTGTGGAACTCGAAAACATTGCAAACATCCGGATTGCCGGGATCGCTTTTCCGGGCGCGCTGGGGATCGGTGATCATTCCGGCCACCTTGGATGCAATCACATCAGGGGCGTCCGATAAAAATATGGCGTTTTGATAACTTTTGCTCATTTTACGCCGGTCGATGCCGAGAATTTTGGGCGTTTTGGTTAAAATCGCTTCAGGCTCCGGAAAAACATTGCCGTATAGAAAATTAAATTTGCGGGCAATCTCGCGGGTAATTTCAACATGGGGGACCTGGTCCATGCCCACCGGAACGCCGTCGGCCTTGTACATGATGATATCAGCGGCCTGAAGAACGGGATAGCCCAGGAAACCGAAGGTGGAAAGATCCTTGTTGCTCAACTGAACAATCTGGTCTTTGTAGGTGGGGTTGCGCTCCAGCCAGGGTACCGGCGTAATCATGGAAAGCAGCAGAAACAGCTCGGCATGGGCCTTAACGTGCGACTGCACAAACAGGGTGCTCTTTTCCGGATTCAGTCCGGCGCTGAGCCAGTCGATCATCATTTCGTTGATATAGCCGCCCATGGCGCGGGTATCTTCATAGTCACTGGTCAACGCATGCCAGTCGGCAATAAAGAAAAAACAGTCATACTGTTCCTGCATGTCGACCCAGTTCAGCAAAGCGCCGTGCAGATTGCCCAGGTGCAGCGGTCCGGTGGGGCGCATGCCGCTTAAAATCCGTTTCTTTTTTACCATTGTTAAACTCCTGTCAGCCAAAAATAAAAGCCAGGCCGTCCTTTCCCAGCGAAAATTTTATTAACGGGTTTAAAAAGTATGACATCAGTCGGTTGAGTGTGTTTATAAAGAGCAGGAAAATGATGAGGAGCATGCCCAGGCGTTCAAACCGAAAAAACTGTTTCTGGAGGGGTGCCGGCAATATCATTGCAAGAATCCGGCTGCCGTCCAAAGGGGGAATCGGGATCAGGTTAAAGACTGCCAGAACCGAATTGATAATGGCGCTATAACCCAGCATCATGAGAAGATCCATCCCTACCGGACGAATAAATGAATCGTACCATACCGGTCCATATTTTAATAAGGCCTGAAAACAGGCGCCGGACAGAAGGGCCAGGGTCAGGTTGGCTGCTGCTCCGGCCGAGGCCACCAACAGGGTCCCTTTGCGATAATTATGAAAATTATGGAAATTGACCGGCACCGGCTTGGCGTAACCAAAAATGATGGGTGATCCGGAAAACTTAAGCAAAGCGGGCAGAAGCAAAGACCCGAACCAGTCGAGGTGTTTAAGGGGATTCAACGTTAACCGCCCCGCCCGGCGGGCGGTATCGTCGCCCATGCGAAGGGCGGCATAGCCATGGGCCACCTCATGAATCGTTACCGCAAAAACAAGGGGGACCAGCATGACGATGATATGATTTAAATTAAAATTATTGAACATAATCCTTAACAAACTCGATTTCGTCGCTTCTGGATTTCAACTGGCCGTTTAATCTGGCGTAGCGCACCGCATATAGAATCTCCCGGTAAATCGGACCGGGTTCAAGACCCATTTCTTTCAATTCCTTGCCGGTTATCGATATTTGAACAGGACGCAAGTGCGTGTAGAAATAAGAAATATGTTTTTTAACCCGTTCATACCTGGTGGCGGCCATCATGTAAAGAATCAGTTCAACTTTAAAGCCGCAAAGTTTTTGATAGAGCAGGCTGTTGCTGATGGACTTTCTTTGTTCAAGCCACTTGAGACAGCGATTGGCTTCCATGCGATCTTTGCAGAAAAACTGCTGATAACGGGGAGCCAGTTCAAACCGCAGGCAGACTGCTTCCGATGTTTTCCTGTCAAAGTTTCTGATCAGCGCCATAAAATAAACGGCCCACTTCATATAGGATTCTTCCAGAAAAAGCAAATCATGCCAGGAGATGGCCTTTTTAACGGAATTGAACAGGTCGACCAGCTCCTTGTCAAACCGTATGCGGGGATGGATCACATTCAAGAGATTGTATTCATTCAACCGGACGATGGACGGGGTCGGGTTTTCTTCGGCCAGGATCAGGCGCAGTTCGGCAAAAACGCGTCGTCCGCTCAGGCTTTTAAAAAAATCCATTTTGACGGCATTTTCGATTAAGCTGGAGGTGAGCTTGCCGATGGCAAATCCAAATCGCTGCTCAAATCGAATGGCACGAAAAACGCGGGTGGGGTCTTCCACAAAGCTGAGGTTATGCAATACACGGACAGCTTTTGCCTTGATGTCCTTTTGTGCAGAAAAAAAATCGATGAGCGTGCCGAATTTTCCGGGGTTCAATTGAATCGCCAGGGTATTGATGGTGAAATCGCGGCGATAGAGATCCAGCTTGATGGAACTCATTTCCACGATGGGTAGGGCTGCCGGAAATTTGTAATATTCCATTCTGGCGGAAGCGACGTCGATCTTGAATCCGTCCGGAAAGATAATCACAGCCGTGCCGAACTTGCGGTATGAATGGATCCGCGCCCCCACCATTTTAGCGTATTTCCTTGCAAATTCAATCCCATCGCCTTCGATGACGATGTCAAGATCTTCGTTGGGTCGGTAAAGGAACAGGTCCCGGACAAATCCCCCGGCAACAAAAGCGCCCACGCCAAGTTCAGCGGCAACTTCGCCGATGTCTTTGAGAACACCGAGCAGCCGGTCCGAGAGCCGTTCTTTCATGAATTTTGCTATATTGCGGGTGCGTGCGCGCAGGGGTTCTTTCATGGGATCAAGAGATACTTCAGCCGCCCGCTGGGACTGACGCACCAGGACGTTCAACAGGTCGGTGCGGGTAACCACGCCGATAATCACCGCTTTGTCGATGACCGGCAGAATCCGCTGTTTATTTTCGATTATTTTTTCCTGTATTTCGGAAAGATCCGCATCCGGTCCCACAAAGGCGATTTCCGATGTCATATATTCCCGCACAGAGACATGGTCCAACTGGTGGTAAAGGGCCTTTTCAATAACCTGGCGGGAGATAAGTCCCAGCAGCCGGTCTTTGCCAGGGTTTTTTTCGGCAACCAGCAGGGCGTTGATATTATATCTTGTCAGCAGATTGCCGGCCTCTTTGCATGAGACATCGGCGCCGACGGTTATGGCGGGCGCCGACATCAGGTCTTTTGCCAGACGCCGGGATCGTATATTTTTATAAAGAATTTCAAGCAACTGTTGTTCGGCCTGGACCAGCGTCATCCCCTTAATGGTCGCAGCAGCGGCAAAATTGTGGCCGCCGCCGCCAAAGGGAGTGACAATCGCTCCCACATCCACTTCCGGGATCCGACTTCTGGCCACAATGTATACCTTGTCTTCCATGCGCGCCAGAGCGAAAATCGCATTAAGGTTTTCCATTTTAACCATTTTGTGGACCAGAAAAGCGAAGTCCGGCACATAATTATCCGTGGTCACACTGGTAATGATAATTTCAATGCCGTTGATGGTATAATTCGTCGTTGCCTGAATCATATCGTTGAGCAGCCCGATCTGCTCCGGACTGATTTCCCTGGCAATCAGGTTGGATATGATATTCAGATTCGCCCCTTTTGACAGTAATTCGGCGGCGGCCTTAAAATCCTTTTCGGTCGTCGAGCTGAATGTGAAAGAACCGGTGTCTTCATAGATTCCCAGGGACATAATGGTGGCTTCATCCGGTGAAATGTCGATCCCTTTTGCCAGAATCATTTCGGTCAGAATGCTGACCGTTGCGCCGGTGGGTTGAATCGCTTCGTAATGGCCCCGGATATCATTATCCATGGGTGGATGATGATCGAATATGTGTATTTCCAGATCCGGCCGAGTCAGAACGTCAGACAGCTTGCCGATACGGCTGGGTTGCCGGGTGTCCACCAGAACCAGCTTTTTTATTGAAGACAGGTCGATATCTTTCATGTCGGCCATGTTGAACAGGTAAACCATCGAATTAATAAAAAAATTTCGAAGATTTTTTTCCTGGGAACCCGGAAAGACCACCAGGGCTTCCGGGTAGAGTTTCTGTGCGGCCAACATGGAGGCAAGGGCATCAAAGTCGGCATTGATGTGCGTGGTAATGATGGTGATCCCTCTTTTTTTTGTCGACTGTTTCTTTGCCACGTCCATCTACCTGCTGGTGGTAAAATCAACTGACATGATCTATTGGTTTCTGCCCGGAACCGGTGGCGCTTGTACCTCTATACATAGATGGCGGTGATTATCAAGAACAAGATTCTATAATCTCCGTAAATATATTGATATTTTAACCTGATTGTGATAAAAGATCCAATGAATTATTTTCCGTGTTAACTCTCTTGCGGCAGCAAATCGTTTCTGAAGGGGTTAAAAGAAGGAGGGTAAGTTATGCCGGTTTTTACATGGGTTGGAAAAAATAGAAATAATGTAACTCAGAAAGGGGAGATGGAAGCCCCGAGTCAGGATGTCGTTCGAAACAACTTGCTCAGGCAAAAAATTACCCCCACCAAGATAAAGGCAAAACCCAAAGATCTATTTGAAAATGTCGCCTTTTTTCAGCCCAAGGTGGAAAAGGCCGATATTATGCTGTTTGCCAGGCAGTTTTCCACCATGATCGATGCCGGACTACCCATTATTCAGTGCCTGGATATCCTTCAGTCCCAGCAGGAAAACAAAACATTTAAAAAAATGCTCAAGTCGATCAAAGAGACTGTTGAAGGTGGATCCACCCTTGCAGATGCCTTGAAAAAATATCCCAAAGAGTTCGATGACCTTTTTGTCAACATGATCGCAGCCGGTGAAATCGGCGGTATCCTCGACAATATTTTGTCGCGCCTGGCGGCTTACATGGAAAAAGCGTCAAAATTAAAGGCCAAAGTAAAGGGCGCCATGACCTACCCCATCATTACCATCATCATTGCCGTTATCGTGGTGGCTGTGATCATGGTTTTTGTTATTCCGGTGTTTACCCAAATGTTTGCGGATTTCGGCGGCCAATTGCCGCTTCCGACCCGGATATGTGTGGCCATGAGCGATTTTGCAAGGAAGAATATTCTTTTCGTCCTTGGTGCTGTTGGCGGACTTGTGGTGGGATTTAAGAAATTTTACGCAACTGTCAAAGGTCGTATCGTGCTGGACGACCTTTTTCTCAAACTGCCGGTATTCGGGCCGCTGCTCCGCAAAGTCGCCGTCTCCAAATTTACCCGGACCATGAGCACCATGCTCACCAGCGGTGTTGCTATTTTGGATGCTTTGGATATCGTCGCAAAAACAGCCGGAAACAAAACCGTTGAAAAAGCGGTGTATCATGTCCGCTCGGGTATTTCCGAAGGCCGCACGATGGCCGACCCTCTTCTGGAAACCGGTGTTTTTCCTTCGATGGTCTGTCAGATGATTTCGGTGGGCGAATCAACCGGGGCGCTGGATACCATGCTAGGGAAAATCGCTGATTTTTATGATGATGAAGTCGATCAGGCTGTGGAAAATCTCACCGCCATGATTGAACCGTTTATGATGGTATTTTTAGGGGTCGTCATCGGCGGATTGGTTGTATCCATGTACCTCCCCATATTCCAGATGGCCGGTATGGTGGGTGGTTGACAAATGCCGAAGGGACGCTTCACAGATTTGCAGAACATGGCTTGCCGTTTTCCCGGGAACGGTGACAACGGTCGCCTTTTGTCCTAAATGAGCAGCTTGTACATAAAGCCTGAGAGTGATTTTTATCAAAAACTCCAATGGCTTATGTTGTCTCGGGTGCTGTTTACCTCGTTGCTTCTGGGGTCAACGATTATTCTGCAGTTGGGTGAAAGCGCTTCACCCCTGGCCCCCCCCCTTTTGCTCCTTTATGGTCTGATCGCCGGTATTTTTCTGCTTTCTTTTACGTATGCCGTTATTTTAAAATACGTCAAGCGGGGAATTCTATTTACCTACATCCAGATCAGCATCGACACCGTCGTGGTGTCACTGATTATATTTGTAACAGGTTGTTATTCCAGTATATTTTCTTTTTTATACCTGGTAATCATTATTTACTCAAGTATGCTCCTGTTTCGAAGGGGGAGCATGATCATGGCTGCTCTGTGCAGCATCCAATATGGTATCATGCTGGACCTGGAGTTTTATGGCATACTAAAGCCGTTAAATGCCGCAGGGGTAACCCTGAGTGCCGCCGATTATGCCGGGAGCCATGTTCTTTACAAGATCATGATCACCATGGTGGCCTGTTTTGCGGTCGCTATTTTAAGCAGCCTTTTATCGGAAGAGGAAAGAAAGACCAAAAAAGAGCTGGCGGCCATGGAGGATCACGTCAAGCGGGTTGAAAAGCTGGCTGTTGTGGGAGAGATGGCCGCCGGTCTGGCGCATGAAATTAAAAATCCGCTGGCCTCGCTAACGGGATCGATTCAGCTTTTAAGTGAAGATATTGATTATAATCCACAGCATGAAAGGCTGATGCAGATTGTCTTGAGAGAGGCGGATCGGTTAAGTTCCCTTGCCAGCAACTTCCTTTTGTTTGCCAAACCGCCGGCCGGGAAAACTGAGGCCATCGATCTTGGCAAAGTCTTATCTGAAGTGGTCGAATTGCTCGACAAGACCACCAAAAAAGGTCGGGATGTTTCCGTAACGAAAACAGTGACACCGAATGTCTGGGTTCAAATGGATGCGGGGCATTTGCGCCAGATTTTATGGAATCTACTGCTGAATGCGGCTGAAGCCATAGATGGGAGCGGTCGTATCCAAATACAATTGTATCCATCAAAAAGCAGGTTTGCCTGCATTGAAATCAGCGATGATGGCTGCGGCATGACCCGAGAAACGCTGGAATCGATTTTTGACCCTTTTTTCACAACAAAACCAGGGGGAACAGGATTGGGACTTTCCATAGTCCACAGCATACTTGAGTCCTATAACGGCTGGCTGGAAGTGGAAAGTAAAATCAACGAAGGGACCACGTTTACCTTAAAATTTAGGCTTATCCGACCACCAACTTAAACTTGACACCCATCTGTAAATAGGTTACCTGATTCAAATTAATCTTTTTATTTCATTTATATTTTTGCGGTTATGCAGACAAAATTTTTTGTTTGATTCACCCAAATGAGGTGACCGCGATTGAATATTTTAACTTTTTAAGTGACGGCGGTATCTCATGGATAAAAATAAACCAAGCGATGTCATAGAAAATCGCAGGCAGAAACTTGCCGACTTGATACATATGGATGTCGAGCTTTTTCCGAATGACACCAAGGTTTCCGATACGGTTCTTGAAATTAAACACGCTATTGAAAAAGAGAGCATTGACGTTGCCGAAAAAACGCCTGTTTTCTGTGTGGCCGGTCGTCTGATGGCGATCAACCGGTTTGGGAAAACCGCTTTTGTGCGTTTCCGCGACCGAACCGGACAGCTTCAGGCCTACATTCGAAAAGATCAGGTCGGTGAAAAAATCTACGAGCTTTTCCAGCAGATCGACGTCGGCGACTTTGTCGGCCTGAAAGGATCGGTGTTTCAAACAAAGACGGGTGAATGGACCCTGCTGGCCCAGGAAGTCAAGCTGATCAGCAAGACCCTCCGACCGCTTCCGGAAAAATTTCATGGCCTGAAAGACCACGAAAAGCGTTATCGCCAGCGATACCTTGATTTGATTATGAATCCCCACGTGCGTGATATTTTTATCAAGCGGAGTCAAATTATACAGGCCATAAGGGTATTTCTGCTCAAAAGGGATTTCATGGAAGTGGAAACACCCATGATGCAGACCATTCCGGGTGGCGCCGAAGCAACCCCCTTTAAGACCCACCACAATGCACTGGGAATGGATCTTTTTTTAAGGATCGCACCTGAACTCTATCTCAAACGTCTGGTGGTGGGGGGGTTTGAAAGGGTTTTCGAGATTAACAGAAGTTTCCGCAATGAAGGGATTTCCACCCAGCACAATCCTGAATTTACCATGCTGGAATTTTACCAGGCTTACGCAGATTATCATGACATGATGGATTTAACGGAGGAAATGTTTCCCGCCATCGCTAGGGAGTTGATTGGTTCGGATTCAATCACCTATCAGGGAGATACAATAGAATTGGGGAAAAAGTGGCAGCGAATGGCTCTGACAACAGCGTTGGAAAGAATAGGCGGGATTGACCCCGAGCTTCTTAAAGCCAAGAATAAAGAGGGCTTGTTGGCATTTGCAGCCGATAAGGGGATTCACATTACCAAGAACGGGCGCTGGGGAAAAATTGTTACAAAACTTTTTGATGCACTGGTGGAGCCCCATCTTATCCAGCCCACATTTATTACCGGATACCCGGTGGAAGTGTCCCCGCTTTCGCGCAGGAACAGAGAGACACCCGACCTGACGGACCGGTTTGAACTTTTCATCGCCGGACGTGAAATCGCCAATGGATTTTCTGAACTGAATGATCCCAATGAACAGAAAGAACGTTTTCAACAGCAGGTCGAAGACCGGGAAGCCGGGGATGAGGAAGCGCACTACATGGACCTGGACTATATTGAAGCGCTGGAATATGGAATGCCGCCTACCGCCGGAGAAGGAATCGGAATCGATCGGCTGACCATGTTGTTAACAGATGCCGCCTCTATCCGGGAAGTCATTCTCTTTCCCCATATGAAGCCGCTGGCAAAGGACAGCAGCAGTGATTAAAACGACTAAATCGAGCCGTTGCAGCTACCGGCTGAACCTAAACACGCAAGGCCAATTGAATCATGTCTTTTGAATTGTTCATCGGCGGCCGTTATCTCAGATCCAAACAGCGCCAGGCCTTCATATCGCTCATTACCGTATTGTCCATGGCCGGCGTTACCGTCGGTGTCATGGCCTTGATTGTTGTGATAGCGGTCATGTCCGGCGCCGAAGCGGATTTCAGGTCGCGCATCCTGGGACTGGAACCCCATGTGGTTCTGATGCGACACGGCGGGCTTTTTTCAGACTATCGCCGTATTCTCGAGCGGATCCAAAGTGTTGAAGGGATTGAATCGGCTGCGCCTTATATTTACAGCCAAATCATGCTGCGTTCATCATCCGGGGTGTCCGGCGCCGTCTTGAGGGGGATTGATCCGGAATCGATTCAGCCGGGAGGAAAAACAAACCGTCAAACATCATTTGAAGAAGTATCCGCAAAGCTGTCCGTTAAAAACGGGGAAGAAAAATCGCCGGATGCCGCGCCCGCGATTATTCTGGGGAAGGAACTGGCCGCCGCGTTGGGGCTTGTGGAAGGAGAATCGGTTTACCTGCTGTCTCCCCGGGGAATGATTTCGCCAATCGGGCATGTACCGGTTATGAGACGGTTTAGGGTCGCCGGTATCTTTGAATCCGGCTTTTATGAATACGATCAGTCCCTTGCCTATATCCATCTGCAGGAAGCACAGCAGCTTTTGCGAATGACGGATGCCGTAACCGGTGTGGGGATCCGGGTTAAAGACATTTATAAGGCCGATCAGGTCGCGAAAAAGGTGGTGGCGGCGCTAGGGTTTCCTTATTGGGCCAGGGACTGGATGCAGATGAACAAGAACCTGTTTTCGGCGCTTAAGCTCGAGAAAAAAGCCATGTTTATCATATTGACCCTGATTGTCCTGGTTGCCGCTTTTAACATTGCCAGCACCCTTATCATGATGGTGATGCAGAAGACTAAAGATATTGCCATTTTAAAGGCCATGGGGGCCAGGGATCAAAGCATTCGAAAAATTTTTATTTTTAAGGGTATGGTCATTGGCTGCGTGGGCACCACGATGGGATTGTGTCTGGGATTTTTGGGATGTTTTTTATTGAAACGCTACAAGTTTATCGAGCTGCCGGGAGATGTGTATTATTTTACGACCCTTCCGGTAAAACTGGAATTTTTGGATGTTTTTCTGATAGCATCTGCCGCGATGGTCATCTGCTTTTTAGCGACACTTTATCCGGCCCGGCAGGCCTCAAAACTCAATCCGGTCGAGGCCATTCGATATGGTTGATTTCCAAGGATCAGTGTTCAAAAAGCCACATAACGGAAAGGGCGGCCCCGTCGACTCGGAACCGGCTGATTTTATTCATGCTGCCGGCATATCAAAAACGTTCAGCCATAACAATGTCCGGCTTGAAATTTTAAGGGGAGTCAATTTCAGCCTGCAGAAAGGTGAAACCGTGGCCATTGTGGGTGCTTCCGGCATCGGCAAGTCGACGCTCCTGCATATTATGGGGGCGCTGGACCGGCCTGATAAGGGGGCGCTCTGGTATCAGGGAAAAAATGTTTTCCTGTTCGATGATGATGAACTGGCTGTCTTTCGGAATGAATCGGTGGGCTTTATCTTTCAGTTTCATCATCTCCTGCCCGAATTCACCGCAATTGAAAACGCCATGATGCCGGCACTGATCAAGGGCTGTAAACCCCAACTTGCCGAGGAATCAGCAGAAACCATACTCGTCCGGGTGGGGCTCAAGGACCGGTTGCACCACAAAATCGGTAAACTTTCCGGAGGGGAGCAGCAACGGGTGGCATTGGCCCGGGCACTTGTCTTAAATCCGCTCTTGCTGCTGGCCGATGAACCGACCGGGAATCTGGACAAGCACAACAGTGAACAGGTCCACGAGTTATTGCTGAAGTTGAACCAGGATTTTAACACGACATTGGTTGTTGTGACCCACAATATGGAGCTTGCCGGTTATATGTCAAGGTCTGTGACGCTTAGCGAGGGACAGTTGGTTGACGCCTGAATACGGCATAAAAATTGATGGGAATCAGGTTTAATGTTGACAGCCGAAGGTAATAGAAAAGAATGAATATCTTTAGACAAATTCCAGGTGATAACATCTAAGGGCATCTATGATTAAACGCATCGGTTTTTTGATAATTTTGATGACATGCCTTCTGGCGGGGCCTGCCGGTTCGAAGGAATCTTTACGCGTGGTGGTGTTGCCGTTTGATGTTTATTCCCAGGAAGACCTTTCCTATATGGGGGTGGAGATCCCCGGGGTTATTCTGAAACAGCTGTCCGAAGATGGTGCAGGGGTTGTGGATGTAAATACCGCGGCCGGATTGCTCCCCAAAGAGGGGTCGAGAACTTTGGATGCGTTTCGCAGAATCGGTATCCAAACCGGTGCGGATTATGTTGTCTGGGGAAGCTTGACCTGGATCGGCACAAAATTCAGCATGGATGCAAAAATGGTTGAAGCCATCGGGGAACGTCCACCGGAAACTTTCTTCACGGAAGGCGATGGCATTGAAAACCTTTTTGGAACAGTTAAAGAACTTGCCCAAGATATCGGGTCGAAAATTTTCAAGTGGAAAAAAATTATTGATATCCGCGTTGACGGAAATAACCGGATTGAGGCGGATGCGATTCGCAAGCAAATTCAAACAAAATCCGGAGATTTATTTCAGACCGGAAATCTTTCAAAGGATCTGAAAGCAATCTATTCGATGGGATATTTTGATGATGTCCGTATCCTGTCAGAGGACGCCCCCGGCGGTAAAATAATCATATTTAATGTAAAAGAAAAGGCAACCATCCGGTACATCCGGACCAGCGGCAACCGGGTTTATGATGATGGAAAAATAAAGGAAAATTTAACCATAAAGACAGGGTCCATTCTGAATATTTTCAAAATCCATAATAATATTGAACGGATTGAGGCCCTATACAGGGATAAAAATTATCACAATGTCCGGGTTACCTATGATATTCAGCAGCGGGACAACAATCAGGCGGATCTGACATTCGTCATTGATGAAGGCGCAAAAATTCGCATCGAAAAAATTACCTTTATAGGGAATAATGCATATTCGGAAAAAGATTTGAAAGGGTTGATGCAGACCTCGGAAAAGGGCTTCTTTTTCTGGCTGACGTCTTCAGGCGAATTAAATAAGGAAAATCTGAACCAGGATGCTGCCAAACTGGCTGCTTTTTATCACAACAAGGGGTATGTCGATGCCAAAATCGGTGAACCCCAGGTTGAATTTAAAGACACCTGGATTGAGATTACCTTCAGGATAGAAGAGGGCGCTCAATATGGCGTAGGAGCGGTCGACATCAGCGGCGATCTCATCCTGCCAAAGGAAGACTTGCTTAAAAAAGTAAAAATCCTAAACGAAAAATTCTACAACCGGGAAATTATTCGTAACGACGTGCTGTACCTCAGCGATCTTTATTCAGACGAAGGCTATGCCTATGCCAATATTTCCCCGGCGGTCGACAAGGATCCGGAAAAACGGATCGTTAATATCATCTATCAAATCAACAAGGGCCGGCAGGTATATTTTGAAAGAATACTCATCGGGGGCAATACCAAGACCCGGGACAAGGTCATCCGTCGTGAACTTCAGGTGTATGAACAGGAGCTATACAGCGGATCACGTCTCAAACGCGGCGTCCGCAATCTTTACCGGCTGGATTACTTTGAGGATATCAAGGTGGCCACGGCAAAGGGCGACAGCGATGACAGCATACTACTCAAAATCGACGTGACGGAAAAACCCACCGGCGCTTTTACTTTCGGCGGCGGGTACAGCTCCCTTCAGGATTTTTTTGTCACTGCTTCCATTACCCAACGAAATTTTTTGGGAAGGGGGCAGACGCTTAAGCTTCAAGGCGAGATCGGCGGGAGATCCGACCAATACACATTAAGCTTTACGGAGCCGTGGTTGTTTGATATTCCTTTGTCGGCCGGTTTTGACATTTACAGTTGGAACTATGATTATGACACCTATGAAAAGGATAGTCTGGGTGGAGCGCTCAGGTTCAGCTATCGGGTATTTGATTTTACCCGTGCCGGCATAACGTATAAATACGATCGGGCGGATATCAGTGACATCACGGAGGATGCCGCCGATTCCATTAAAGAACTTGAAGGAATCAATATTACCAGCAGCATAACGACTTACATCAATTATGACTCCAGGGACAGGCAGTTCAATCCCACTGAGGGGTCCGATCACAGCCTGTCGTTTCAATATGCCGGACTTGGCGGCAATATCGGCTTCAGCAAAATTACAGCGGAAACCGGCTGGTATATCCCGCTGTTTTGGGGAGTGGTTAATTTTCTGCATGGTAAAGCCGGTTCTGTCACTGAAAATTCCGGCATGCTGCTGCCGGATTACGAAAAATTTTATCTGGGCGGTATGAACTCGATGCGGGGGTTTGACTGGCGCGGTATCCACGCCATTGACGAAAACGGCGACGAGATCGGGGGAGAAAAATTTGTACAGTTTAATTTCGAGATATTAATTCCCTTAGTTAAAAAGCAGGGCCTGGTGGGCGTTCTTTTTTATGATACCGGAAACGTATACGGCAAAGACGAGAGCATGTCTTTGAGCGGCCTGAGACAAAGTGCCGGGTATGGTATCCGGTGGTTTTCTCCCATCGGGCCGATCCGGCTGGAAAACGGATATATCATTGATACGAAAGAAGGTGAAAGATCCGGAGGCCGCTGGGAATTTACCATGGGTTCGGCCTTTTAACCAAAAATACAAATATTTTAGAAAATTAAAATTATTTTCAGAGGGGGAAACATGCGGTCTTTACAAACTATTTTAGGGATAACACTCTTTACTTTTTTCTTTGGGACTTTTTCGTCTTACGGTGCCGATGTCGCCAAAATCGGCGTGATCGATTTTCAAAGGATCTTAGAGACCTCCAGTGCCGGCAAAGCATCCCAGGCGGAAATTACGAAGCAGGGGAAAGCTATGGAAACCGAGCTTAAGAAAACTCAGGAAGAGCTGGAAGAAATCAAAAAAAGAATTGATCGCGAAGCACTGGTGATGACCAGGGAAATGCGGGAAGAAAAAGAGAGAGAATTTAGAATTAAGATAAATGACTTTAAAACCCTTGAACAAAAATTTAAACAGGAAATTAATAATCTGAACAAAAGGCTTGTCAAGCGGCTGCAGGATGATGTGTTTGCCCTGGTGGAAGAAGTCGGGAAAAAAGAGGGGTATCTGCTGGTGGTGGAAAGAACGGAAGGTGGGGTGGTGTATGCCCCCAATACCATCGATATCACCGATAAGCTGATCCAGCTGTATAACACCCGATTCGCCCAGAAAACAGACAAGAAAGAAAAGAGCGAGAAAAAATAAAGGAATCGTGGTTTTGGTTGATAGATATTCATCTGAGATGACCATAACACTTGCTGCTCTGTCTGAAATGGTAGCGGGAAAATTCAGCGGCGATGGGGCCAAAATTATCCGGGGAGCTGCTCCCTTTGAGGCTGCCGGCGCCGATGACGTCACCTGGGCCGGGGATGCCATATTCCTAAAAAAAATGGATGTGTGCGGGGCGGGCGTCGTTATTGTTCCCCATGATTTTAAAGGAACGTCCGTCATCAACTTGATTTTTTCAAAAAACCCTCAGGCGGCGTTTGCAAGGGCGCTGACATTTTTTTATCCTCCTAATAAACAAAAACCCGGCGTTCATCCGCAGTCCCATGTCGGCAGCAACGTGGTGATGGGTAAGGATGTTGCCGTTGCGCCTTTTGCGGTCATTCAGGACAATGTGACCCTGGGGGATCGCGTCAGCATCCATTCCAACGTCGTGATCGGCGACAACGTTGTGATGGGAGACGATGTGATTCTGTTTCCGAATGTGACCATTCTGGAACGGTGCCGCATCGGCAACCGGGTAACCATTCAGGCCGGCACGGTCATCGGCAGCGATGGCTTTGGATATGCGCCGGACGGAAGGACGTATCTAAAAATCAGGCACACCGGAATTGTCCAGATCGACGATGACGTTGAAATCGGCGCCGGCAATACCATTGACCGGGCAACCTTCGGCAAGACCTGGATCCAGCGGGGCGTCAAGACCGACAACCTGGTTCATATCGCCCATAATGTCACGGTGGGGGAAGATACAATCCTGGTGGCCCAGGTCGGTATTGCCGGCAGTGCGACCATCGGCAAGCATGTGATCGTGGCCGGGCAGGCGGCTATTTCCGGGCACCTGGAGATTGGCGACGATGTGATTATCGGCCCCAGGGGCGGGGTGTCAAAATCTCTTCCCAACGGAGCGGTGGTGTCGGGAGGGCCTGAAATGCCGCATCGAACGTGGCTGAAGGTTCAGCGGATTATGCCCAGACTGCCCGAGTTAAAAAAGAAGATTGACGAATTAGAAAAAAGATTGAAAGAGCTGGAAAAAAAATAAATATCCGACTCCGGAGGGGGTTTTTTTTGTAACTTGATGCTTGGCAGTTGTATTTTATGGCATAAAGATCCAAAGCAGGGTTACAATACTTTGAGAGGTCTATCATTCTAAGGGGGTGAAATGGAAAAAAAATACGATATCCAGGGAATTCTGAAATTATTGCCGCATCGCTATCCCTTTATTCTGATCGATCGCGTTCTTGAATTAATACCCGGCGACCGGATTGTCGCCCTTAAAAACGTCACCATCAACGAACCTTTTTTCCAGGGGCATTTTCCGGCCTTTGCGGTCATGCCGGGCGTGTTGATTGTTGAGGCGATGGCCCAGACCGGCGGGGTGCTGTATCTCGATTCTCAACCCCCGGAAAAAGGGGGTGCGCTGGTTTATTTCATGGGAATGGACAAGGTAAAATTCAGGAAGCCGGTGGTCCCCGGTGATCAGATTATTTTTGAGGTGAAGCTGCTCAAACAAAGGCTGAAAGCGATTAAAATGGCGGGAACGGCTAAAGTCGACGATAAGGTCGTTGCCGAGGCGGAGTTAATGGCAACATTTGGAGAGTGATGATGATACATTCAACAGCAATTGTGAGTTCCAAGGCGGAGCTGGATACAAACGTCGAGATCGGGCCCTATTCCATCATCGGGGAGAGTGTTTTTATCGGATCCGGTACGGTTATCGGGTCCCATGTCGTGATTGATCCTTATGTCACGATCGGTCCGGATTGTAAAATATTTCAGTATGCCGCCATTGGCGCCGTACCCCAGTCGCTCAAATTCGAGGGCGAAAAAACATATGTTAAAATCGGACGCGGCAGTATGATCAGAGAATTTGTGACGATTCACCGGGGGACCGGATTCGGCGGCGGTGTAACCGAAATTGGTGAAGAAAACTTTCTGATGGCCTATACCCACATTGCCCATGATTGTAAAATCGGACGGAAAGTGGTGATGGCCAACAATGCGACCCTGGCAGGGCATATCACCATCGGGGATTATGCCACGGTGGGCGGGCTGGTGGCGATTCACCAGTTCGTCAAAATCGGCGATTATGCCTTTATCGGCGGAAAATCCGCGATCCCTAAAGACATCCCCCCCTATGTGATTGCTGCCGGTGACCGGGCCAAACTTCACGGCTTGAATCTGGTGGGTCTCAAACGCCAGGGGATGTCCCCCAAAACGTTATCTCTGCTGAAAAAAGCGTACCGGATTTTCTTCCGGATCGGGCTGACGGTTAATGAAGCCGTTGAAAGAGTTCGGGCGGAAGTTGAGCAGGTACCTGAAGTGGTGAAGTTTATCGAATTCATTAAATCGTCCGAGCGGGGTGTAACCCGTTGAAATCGCCGACGATTGCGGCAAAAGCATCGGGCGTTGGATTACTCCCATGCAAAGGAACACCAAAACCATGCGGATAGGGCTGATTGCCGGCAGCGGCCAGTTCCCCATCATTTTTTCCAAAAAAGCACGGTCGAAAGGCTTTAGCGTCTATGCCGCGGCCCATCACCACGAAACGGACCCGACGCTTGAAGCGTATGTTGATGCGATCAAATGGATTCATCTCGGTCAGATCAAGCGATTGCTGCAATTTTTTAAGGAAAACAATGTAAGCGAAGCCGTCATGCTGGGCGCAATTAATAAAACGCGGATGTTTTCGGACGTGAAGCCCGACATGAAAACCATCTCTTTGATCGTCAAGATGCGCCATACCCATGATGACGGTATTTTAAGAGCCTTTGCCGGTGTGCTTGCCGATGAAGGCATCCAGGTCAAACCGTCTACCTTTTTGCTGCCGGGCCTGCTGGCGCAGAAGGGGTGCTGGACAAAACGCAGGCCTGCCAAAGCTGAAAGGGCCGACATGGAGCTGGGGTGGAAACTGGCCAAAGAAATCGGTCGTCTGGATATCGGCCAGTGTGTGGTGGTGGGGGGCGGGTCGGTCCTGGCGGTTGAGGCTATCGACGGTACGGATGCGACCATTCGGCGCGGCGGTCAACTGGGGAATGGAACTGCGGTTTTGATTAAAGTCAGCAAACCGAATCAGGATTTAAGATTCGATATGCCGGCTGTGGGGG
Organism: Desulfobacterales bacterium; assembly: GCA_029211065.1. Taxonomy (NCBI): domain Bacteria; kingdom Pseudomonadati; phylum Thermodesulfobacteriota; class Desulfobacteria; order Desulfobacterales; species Desulfobacterales bacterium. The sequence continues at coordinate 19,245 of JARGFK010000033.1, read as the reverse complement.
TCGAAACCATTCAGACCATGAACTCGGCCGGTGTAACCGCGCTGGCGCTGGAAGCCTGCAAAGCGGTTGTCTTTGATCGACAGGAGATGGTTGAACTGGCGGATGCATGCGGGATTGCGATTGTGGCGATGGAATAAGATAGAAAAGGATTCAAGGGGTCAAGGGTTCGAGTGAAAAGCAAATAGGCTGTTAAGCTGGAAGGCTTGGAGGCTGTGAGGCTGGGAAGATAGGAAACAGAGAATGGCACTTGCCGCAAAGGACAAACAAAAAAATCGAAAACTCCGGGTGGCTGTCATCGGGACAGGATATCTCGGTAAATTTCATGCTGAAAAATATGCGAAAATGGATGATGTCGATCTGGTGGGCGTCGTCGATATCAATAAAGCCCAGGCTGAAGAAGTCGCCCGGAAAGTAAATACAAAGGCGTATGAAAGTCATAAAGAAATTTTAGACAAAGTGGATGCGGTCAGCGTGGTGGTGCCCACACCGGCGCATTTTGCCGTCAGCAGAGATTTTCTGGAAAACGATGTGGACGTTCTCATTGAAAAACCGATGACGCAGACCCTGGCAGAAGCGGACGAGTTGATTCGGTTTTCAGAGAAAAGAGGGCTCATTATTCAGGTGGGGCACCTTGAGCGATTCAACCCGGCGGTGGTTGCCCTAAGAGATAAGGATATCATAAAAAAGCCGTTGTTTATCGAGTCCCATCGATTAAGCATTTATCAGGAACGTGGAACCGATGTCAGCGTCGTATTGGATCTGATGATCCATGATATTGATATCATATTAAACTTTGTCCGCGCCGAAGTTAAGAATATTCATGCCGCCGGAGTTGCCGTTATTACCAGGCATATCGATATTGCCAATGCGCGCCTTGAATTCGAAAACGGCTGTGTGGCCAATGTGACCGCCAGCAGGATTTCGATGAAAAACGAACGCAAAATCCGGCTCTTCCAGCGGGATGCCTATATCTCGGTTGATTTTGCCAAACGCGAGATAACCGTCATCAACCAGGGCGATAAGACCGGGGAAGGACTGATCCCCGGGATGCAGGTCAATCAGCTTAATTTTACCCAGAGAGATGCATTAGAGGATGAATTAAGCGCGTTTGTCGGGGCTGTCAGGCGGCGAGAGGTTCCGGCGGTGACCGGCCAGATGGGAAGAGAAGCGCTGCATATCGCCTTGAATATCATGGACCAGATTCACTCCGCAAACCGCCGGTTTTCAGGTTTGTGACACCATGGAACCATTGCAGGCACCCAAATGTGTCATGATCATCACCGGAGAAGCTTCCGGCGATCTGCACGGGTCCCGGCTGGTAAGGGCCATGCGCAAACGCTCACCGGACCTTTTCTTCTGCGGCATCGGCGGTAAATTCCTCAGGGAAGCCGGGGTCCGGATTCTGGTGGAAGCCGCGTCGCTTTCCGTTGTCGGGCTTACCGAGGCCATATCCAAAATTCCGGTGCTTGCAAAGGGAATGGGGGTTGTTAAAAAACTCTTAAAAAGCCTGCGGCCGGATCTTCTCATTCTCATCGATTTCCCGGATTTTAACCTCCATGCGGCGGCAATCGCCAAAAAGCTCGATATTCCCGTTCTGTATTATATCAGCCCTCAAATCTGGGCCTGGCGGTCCGGCCGGATCAACAAAATCAAAAAGCTCGTGGACCATGTGGCTGTGATACTGCCGTTTGAACGGGATTTATACGCGGCCCATGATATCCCCGTAACATTTGTCGGCCATCCGCTGCTTGATGGCGAGCAATATGCAAATAGCCCGGAAGCTGGTGCGACCGTCCCTGATCATTCGACAATCGGCCTGCTGCCGGGGTCAAGGGAAAGGGAGATTTTGCGGCACCTGCCGATTATGCTTTCGGCTGCGCGGCAATTGATTCGACAGACCCCGAATTTAAAATTTGCGGTTTCACTGGCTCCCACGGTCACACGGGAGCTGGTTGATTCGATCATAAAAACGCACGGCAGCGATATAAAGACGGAAATTATATCTGAAGGGGTGGACCAGGTCTTCAAGCGCTGCGGGTTCGCCATTGTGGTGTCAGGGACCGTTTCCCTGGAGGCGGCCATATCCGGAACCCCCATGGTCATTATTTACAGGGTGTCCCTCCCCAGCTACTGGATGGGAAGGGCGCTGATTCAAGTGCGGTACATGGGGCTGGTGAACCTTATTGCCGACAGAGAAATCGTTCCCGAACTGGTTCAGGGCCAGGCCTTTCCTGAAAATATCGCTGCAAAAGTAACGGCGATGTTAGGGGATGCAGCCGGCCTGGATCAGCTGCGAAAAGAGCTGCGATCTGCCGTCGGCGCCCTGGGCGGCCCGGGGGCATCTGATCGGACGGCCGCCGTTGCAATGGCCCTGCTGGAAAAATAATAATGAAAAAATCATCACCCCCGTGGTTTGAAGAACTGAAATGGAAGCTGATCGGCATATTCGGCAAGCTGCTGGTGGATCTGCTGTTTAAAACAACCCGGATTGAGACCATCGATTTCGAAAAGGTAGCATCCATCATCGGAAGCCGCAGGTTTATCTTTGCCTTCTGGCATTCGCGTATTCTGCTCATCAGTTTTCTTTACCAGGGGTGGAATGCGGCAATCCTCGTCAGTCAATCCCAGGATGGAGAGTTCATCGCCCGAACGCTTCAAAGACAAGGCCATGATACCTTCAGGGGGTCAACTACGCGGGGGGGGCTGCGGGCGCTTTCTCAAATGATAAAAAATTTAAAAGAAAACCGCCGGCCGGCCGGGATCATCCCGGACGGGCCCCAGGGCCCGCGCTTTAAAGTTCAGCCCGGCATCATTATGCTGGCAAAAAAAACCGGCTTGCCGATCGTACCGGTCACTTACAGCGCCAGCCGCATAAAAGTATTCAACAGCTGGGACCGCTTTATACTCCCGATGCCATTTGCCGGATGCCGGATCGTTTATGGCGATCCTGTCCGTGTTCCCGAAAACGCTGACCCGGAGACGGTGTCCGCTTGTCGGTTGCGCCTGGAGGAGGAACTTTGCCGGATTACCACAAGCGCGGATCGTTTTTACGGTCATATGATATCCTGACGATATGAAAACTGTAAAACTGCCTAAAATAAAAGAGCGTCATAAATACCTGCTGGCGCTGATCAAGGAAAATCGCTTCAGGCTTTATCTTTCCATCGTCTCCAGCATACTGGTGGCGGCGACCACCGGGGCAACCGCGCTTTTGATCAAAAACGTCATCGACGACATCTTCATCGCTAAAGACGTCGCCATGCTCTGGAAGCTCCCCTTTGTGGTCATCGGTATATTTTTAATCCGCGGCGTCGGTCTTTACGGCCAGGAATACTTCATGAGTTATGTGGGGCTTAACATCATCAAGCGCCTGCGGGACAGCCTTTACAGCCGCATCCAGGATCTGCCCCTTTCCTTTTTCCATCGGATGAAAACCGGCGTTCTGATGTCGCGAATTACCAATGATGTCGCTTTGATCCGGTCAATGGTATCCGATGCCGTGAAAGCAGCCTTCAGGGATTTCTTTACCATCATCGGGCTGACAATTGTTATATTTTACCGCGACTGGAAGCTGGCACTGATCGCCATTATCATTTTGCCGGTTGCATTCTTTCCGGTTTTTGAATTCGGCCGGCGGGTACGTCGATTCACCACCCGAAGCCAGGAAGCCATGGCGGAACTGTTTGCCTTTTTGCATGAAACCTTTGCGGGTTCAAAAATTGTCAAGGCTTTTGGGATGGAGCCCCATGAAAAAAAACGCTTTTTTATAAAAAATCGGAGGCTGTTTGATTTTGAAATCAAGGCGGTCATCGCCAAGGCGCTTTCGCCGGCGATCATGGAACTGCTGGCCGGCGTCGGGGTTGCTTTTATCATCTGGTATGGCGGTAAAAGCGTATTTGAGGGCTCGTCTACCCTGGGAACATTTTCATCTTTTATCGGGGCGGTTCTGATGCTTTATGATCCGGTTAAAAAAATCAGCCGGGTCAACAATGCCATTCAGGAAGGTCTGGCCGCAGCAGACCGGGTCTTTGACATCATTGAAACCGAATCCGATATCCGGGACCCCGAACGCCCCGTGAAGATAACACCCGGTCCTCACAGCGTTATGTTTAAGGATGTTTTTTTTAAATATGAGGGGAGTGATGACACCCTGATCCTGAAAAATATCGATCTGAATGTTTCCGCCGGCGAGATTCTGGCGCTGGTGGGCATGAGCGGCGGCGGCAAGACATCCCTGGTCAATTTGATTGCGAGATTCTATGACGTCAGCAGCGGGGCTGTTCTTATCGACGGAATTGACATTCGTAACGCCGCTATCGTGTCCCTGCGCAGTCAGATCGCGATGGTTACCCAGGAACCCATTCTGTTTAACGATACGGTCCGCAACAACATCGCCTATGGCAATCCAGATGCATCGGCCGAAGCCATTGAAAATGCGGCCCGGGCGGCCTATGCCTATGATTTTGTCCAAAGCTTTCCGCACCAATTCGATACCACCATCGGCGAACTGGGCAGTCGGCTCTCCGGGGGTGAAAAACAGCGGATCTGCATTGCCCGGGCGCTGCTGAAAGATGCACCGATACTGATACTGGACGAAGCCACTTCATCCCTGGACGCCGAATCTGAAAAACTGGTACAAAAGGCCCTTGAAAATCTGATGAGGGGGCGAACGACCTTTGTGATCGCCCATCGGCTTTCCACCATCGCCTATGCCCACCGGATTATCGTGATTTCCGACGGCCGAATCGTCGAAGAGGGCAGGCACGATGAACTGATGGCCCGCCGGGGTGAGTATTTCAAACTTTATCAGATGCAGTTTGCAAACGAAACACAAGCAGAATCCCACCCGGACGGGTGACTGAAACGATGTGGCCATTGATCGAAAAAATAGATGTCAGTCTTTTTTATTTGATTAACACAGGCGGAAAGAACGCATTTTTCGATGCGTTGATGCCGTTTGTTTCAAATGAAAAGAATTTTTATGTGCCCCTGCTGATCGCCTGGCTGTTATTCATATTAGCGGGATCGCGGGTATCCCAGCGGATCGTTCTAAAGCTGGAAAAAGTCAACTTCCCGCCGCTCTCTATCCCGCTGCGGCAGTTTGCGTTTGTTCAGACGAAGATCAAGCTTCGAATCGTTGCCATCGCCATACTGGCACTGATATCTTTTTCAGAATGGATCAGCTCGGGCGTTTTAAAGCCGCTGTTCGACCGGCCCCGGCCCTATCATTCCCTGTCGCACGTTCATCTGTATGATAGAATGTTTAAGACTTGGAGTGTCACCCCTGAATTAAAAACGATTGTCCGGGGGGAATCCCTGTCACTGCCATCCTCTCATGCGACCAATATTTTTGCAGCAGCCTTTTTCTTAAGCTTTTTTTTCAGAAAATTATGGCCGTTGTTTTACCTGATCGCCTTCCTGGTGGGTTATTCCCGGGTCTATCTGGGGGTTCATTTCCCCTTTGATGTTCTCATCGGCAGTATTGCCGGGACACTTTGCGGGCTCCTGCTTGCCGGGATCAGCCGCCGGGTAATCCAATTTGCCCTGCAGTTGCAACAAAAGGGTCTATTGAAAAAAAAACAGGGCGTTTAATGAAACTATCCATTATCATTCCGGCATATAATGAAGCGGATCGAATTGTGGGCACCTTAACCCAGACGCTTGCCTATCTGGAGCGGCAGGACTACCCGAGTGAAGTCGTCGTGGTCAGTGACGGCAGCAAAGACGAAACCCGCGAGGTTGCCGGCAGCTTCCAGACGAAGGGTAAGGTTGTCTTAAAGGCATTGGAGTATCATCCCAATCGGGGAAAGGGATACGCCGTCCGCTACGGCATGTTAAGGGGTAGCGGCGACATCATCATGTTTATGGACGCCGACTATTCCGTTCCCATCGAAGCGGTGGAAAGGGGCCTGGCCCTGATCCGGGAGGGATTTGACGCGGCGATTGCCTCGCGGGCGCTGAGCGGATCGGTGGTCACCCAGCATCAGAACTTTTTCAGGGAGCTTTCAGCCAAGCTTTATACCGTCATTCAGAATTTTTACCTCGGCATCCGCTACCCGGACACCCAGTGCGGGTTTAAAATATTTACCGCACCGGCCGCACGGAATCTCTTTGCCCAACAAAAACTGGACAGTGTTATATTTGACCCCGAGATTCTCTGGCTGGCCAAACTGAACAACTTTAAGGTTGCTCAATTTCCGGTGGTCTGGCGCCACGCTGAGAATTCGCGGATTCAGTATGACAGCTTGAAAAAATCGCTGTTTGTCTTTCAGGAGCTGTTCAGAATCAAGAAACTTCACCGGCGGGAATGATCAGGACATAACTTTCTATTTTAGAGTGGCTCTCTCTTTATTCCCGCACGAAAAACCTGGTATTCAAGGCCAGGTCAGTTAGTGGCCCTGCCTTGCGAAATGAGAAGGCTCTAAATTCGAAGCACGAAATTCGATTTTCGGATTTATAGTTTTTTTTGTGGATTCTTCAGGAGTTGTTCCTATCCCCCGGCGCTTTGAGATACAGTGAAAATACCATCCCCGCAAATGATATCACCGCCGCCGCTAAAAACGGGATGGTAAAAGACCGGCTGATGTCGGCGATAAAACCTCCAATGGCCGGTCCCAAGGCCTGGCCGATTCCGAAAAACAGGGTGATGAACCCCAGCCCGGCCGGGGCCAGGCGGGGGCCGACAAAATCACCGGCTGCCGCCGCCATGATGGTGGGAATGCTCCAGGCGGTCAGTCCGAACGTGATTGCCGACAGGTAAAATCCGTATTTATTTTTGATCAAGGCAAAGATGAGGTAGGAAATTCCCAGAACGAGATAGGCCAAAGCCGCACCTCGGCTTCGGCCGAGACGGTCGGAGATGCTGCCCCAGATCACGCCGCAAAAAACACTCAACCCGCCCACCAGCGCCCATAACCCGCCGGCCCAGGCGGGTGAAAGCCCCATTTCCTTTACCAGATAAGCGGCAAAGAAAACCATATAGATGATATAAGACAGGCCGTAGAAAAAGTAGACAATCCCCAGGTACCAGACCGAAGGCATGGTATATACGTCCGTCCATTGAAGGGAGGAAACCTTAACGGCTGAGGCCGCCGGGCTTGCAGATTCCTGCGGGATGGCGCCAATTGGCAGAAGACCCTTTTCGTCCGGCCGGCTGCGGATCAGGAGAGACACGACGCCTGCGATCAACAGGACCGTTCCGCCCAGGATATACCAGGAAAAGCGCCAGCCGCTGGGACCGTATGCGGCCAATATGGGCGGCACCAACAGACCGGATATAAGCGTGCCTGCGCCGATTCCGGCCGAAACAATCCCGGTTGCAAACCCCCTCCGGGTGATAACAAACCAGGCCGAACCCAGCGCCATGGCCGGAACATAGGCCGCACCGTTGCCCAGACCGGTTAAAAATCGCATGGTCAGGGCAAACCCGAAAGATTGGGCCAGCCCCGTCAACATCATGGTGATGCCCATCAGGATCAGCGCCAGGGTAATCACGATGCGGGTGCCATAGCGGGCCGCCAGAAATCCGCCGGTGATGGCCATGGTCAGATACCCGACAAAGTTTCCGGTGCCCAGCAGCCCCAGTTGGGTGTAATTAAACTGGAGGCCGTCCTTCATGGCCGGCAGGATGATGGTATAAGACATCCGTCCGAAGCCGTGGGCGGCAATGGTGGTCAGGAGCCCCATGAAGATGACGATCCAGCCGTAATGAATTCTGTTACCGCTCATTTCGACCTCCTATATCTTTTAAGACAGAGTTGTTGGTTGCATCCGCACATATCGCTGCAGGATTAGCAGGGAGTCCGGAGTGATTTTCAGACTATCAGTGTTTGTGAGAATATCGGAGACCGCCATAAATCGGCCGCTTTCAATTTCTTCTTTCTGAAGCGTCATATCGCCGTTGTATTCGCAGCGATAAACCCGGCCCCAGACCCGACAGTGTTCATCGCTGTAAAAACAGTCAAAGAGTTCGGTGAGGGGAACGCCGCGGATGCCGAGTTCTTCAAACAGTTCCCGTTCCGCCGACTGGCGGTAGGTTTCCCCTTTTTTCACCACACCGCCGCCGGCAATGTCATAATACCCCGGGAAAACATCCTTGCTTTGGGTGCGCTTGTGGATAAAAAGACGCTCTCTGCGGTCAAATACCAGGATGTAGGATGCGCGGTGGGGCAGATTCATCCGGCGCATGGCGGATCGCGGTTCAGCCCCGACGACCTGATTGTGTTCATCGACAATTAATACGATTTCGTTATCGCTCATTTCAGGTTGTTATAGCGAAAAAAAATGATACTTCTCCGGATCTATTTTTCTTGCGGCATCGCGATGATTTCTTTAACCTGGAGGCTGAAAAAGTCTTTGGAATGGGCGGGTCTGATGACGCAGGCCACATCCGCGCCGCGGGCTGAACCGCCCAGTGCAATGATGTCGTCCTGCATGGAAATGGCGCCGGAATCGGCCGCCATGACAGCCACTTCAACTGCTACTTTAAATCCTCGCCCGAACAGCTTGCGCAGGGTATCTGCCACAATTTCAATCCGGCTGATGCCGCCGCTGGTCCTGGATATCGCTTTTTCGATGCCGGAAAAACTGTGGGTCTGGGAAACAATGGCTGCACCCAGTGCTTTCAGCTCGGCTTCATGACCGGGATCCACATCCCACTTGCCTTTTTCATGGGAACCGTAATGATGCGTCACGGCTACGGTGCGGATCCCCGTGCCTTTCAGCGCGTCGGCCATGGCAACACCCGTTTTCCCCGAGGTGCTGGCAACAACGACTTCCTTGATGCCAAGTTCCAGGGCGCGTTCCTTGGCTTTCTGGATTACCTGCGGGGTGTTCTGCTCTCCGGGCTGCCGGAAATAAACAATGGATTTCTGCAAGACAATACCTCTCTCTCCGGTTTCTTTGATTGCAGCGCTTCTGTGTTAAGGCTCTTAGGCTGAAGACCGAAGGCAAATATACCGCCCGTGCCAACTGCCTACTGCCTACTACGTAATGCCTACCCGTCACTCGTCCCGCGTTACGATTTACTCGCAACCAACCTTGATCCTCGTTCCCCGCCGATCCCTGACCCCCAGTCCCTGATATCTGTCCCTTCAGGTGTCAGCCGGCCCGGATATCGTTCTGATCCGGCGGCACCCAGCGGAGTCCCCCCTTAAAGCCATAGGCCCGGTAAAGAAAAAAGGATTTGACCGGCGTTACTTGGCTTTGATCAGAATAGAAAACTTTTTGGCGGTAGATTTTCAGTTCGATGGGCGGGTCGACTTTTTCAAACACCTGGTTCAGCCGGGTGATATGACTGTCTGGTTCATAGGTAACCCCCACGGCATTCCAGCCGATCAAGTCTTTGTCCTTCCACCAGTAGTCATACACATTCGGTCTTTTCCATTTGTTGATGGAGACGGTCCGGGGCTGTCCCGGGGTGTAAAAGGCCAGTTCGCTGGCGGTTTGATAGCGCAGGCCGAAGAAAAAGGTTTTTTCCGGCATCGGCATCTGCCGGCGGAGCTCTTCCGCTTTAATTCCCAGCTCCCGCCAGCCGGAGAGTTCCGTGGCGGTGCGATCCAGTTTCAGCGGTATCGGCAGAATCGGCCAGACAACCTGGAGCAGGATCAGGGCGGTAATGCAATAGGCGGTTCCCACCGTCCATGACCATAATTTGTGACCCGATGAAAGTTTCTGGGGGCGAAAAATATCTTTTGTCTTTTCTGTAAAGAATGCTGCGACCATTATGCAGGCGGTCAGGTATCCGGCCCCCGGCCAGTTGCCGTAGACCCGGGTATGAAGACTTAGAAAACCGAAAACCGCAAACATGGGGACTGAAGTGAAAAAAAGAAAGGAATAGATCCGTCGTTCGACCTGGTACTTTTTAAAAAGAACCATCAGCCAGGCCCAGAGAACCATGAGAAAGACCAGGGGGGACAGGAGTCCGGCCTGTGAAGCCATGAAATCCCCGAAATATTTCCAGTGGATCGAAAATTGCTGGTTGGCGCCCCCGATGTAGGCCACATGCCGCACGGAGTTCCAATCGTTTTGGGCGTTCCACAGGATGACCGGCAGGAACAGCAGCGATCCCAGCAAAACCCCGACGTAGGGACGGAGGCCGGCAAGTCTCTTGCGATAGGGCGGGCAAAAAAGGCCGAAAAGGTATGCCCCGGGCAAAAAAATAACCATGGTGTATTTGCTGAGCAGGCCGAAGCCGAACCATAGTCCGCCCATGATCCATTGCGACCATTCATCGCTTTCATAGGCGCCGGCCACATGGTAACAGGCCCCGGCCCATGCCGCCGCCTGCAGTCCGTCCGGCGTGGCCAGCAGCCCGCCGACATTGAACTCAAGGATTGCCTGGCTTAAAACCGCAGTCTTAAATGCCGTTTCGGGTCCGATCCACCTGTTGGCGATCAGAATCAGATAAGCCGAGGCCACGGTCATGGCGATCACCGAAGGCAACCGCACGCCAAGTTCAGTGTGGCCGAATAAGGCTGTTGTCAGTTTGATGGCCCAGGCGATCATGGGGGCCTGGTCGTGGTATCCCCAGGCAAGGTGCCGGCTCCACTGCCAGTAGTTTGCTTCGTCCGGAACCAGCGGAAACAGGCAAGCGTAAAATAGTCGGAAAAGACCGAAACCGATTATCCAGAACCACGCCATCTTAAAGTAGTACTTGTCGTCGGCTATTGTCATGGATCAGGATTAATGTTTGGGGATCTCAAAGTCAAGGGAATTCAGCGGGCGAACACTATATTAAGGCAGCGCCTATTGACTTAATTTATGATGTCAAATAAGATAGTTATTCAATATAGAGCATCATCAGAAGGGTTGTTAAGTACATCTGCACGTAGATTTTGTGGCGTATTTAGCAAAATGGATTTAAACAAACTTCATTAAAGAAATCCCCCTACCCCCTTTAACAAAGGGGGAAAATATTCTCCTCCCTTTCGAAAAGGGAGGCTGGGAGGGATTTTTATTCGCCAGGTTTCTTTAGCGAATTAAAACGTCATTGAATTTATGTTCATATTTAAGGGGTCAAGGGCTCAAGTGAAATTCAATACGATTATTAACCGCTATATCTTTAAGGAGCTAATCCCGCCGTTTGTCATCAATCTGTTTTTTCTGACCTTTATTTTTCTGATGACGAAAATTCTCGATATCACCAATCTGGTGGTAAATTATAAGGTCAGCCTGTGGGCGATCGTGTTGATGCTGATTTATTCCATGCCTTTTTTTCTGGAATTCGTAATCCCCATGTCCGTTATGATGGCGGTATTGCTGACCTTTTTGCGCTTGTCCAGCGATAATGAAATCGTGGCGCTCAAGGCCGGAGGGTGTCATATCTACCGATTGCTTCCGCCGGTTTTTCTTTTTGCCTTCATCGGCTGGGCGCTGACAAGTTTCATGGCGATTTATGCCTTGCCCTGGGGCAAGCTTTCATTAAAAGAGTTGTCCTTCAAGGTGATTTCTTCAAACATTGACATCGGCCTCAAAGAGCGGACTTTCAGCGACAGCTTTGACGGTGTAATGCTTTATGTGAATCAGGTCGACCTTAAGAACAAAGCCCTGGTGGATGTGTTCATTGAGGATCAAAGAACCCCGAACCTGATCAGTACCGTGGTGGCGTCAAAAGGGAGACTGTTCAGCAATCCCCAGGACCTGCAGTACCGACTGCGGTTGTATAACGGAACCATTAATCAGGTCGACATGAAGAGCCGTTCGGCCCACTCCATCAATTTCGACACCTATGACATCACCCTGGATATCAAGCGGATGGCACAGCCGGTCCGGGGGGGCGGCGATAAAGACGAAGAAGAAATGGATCTGGCCGAGCTGCGGCACTATTTGAAAAATACCTCCCTCAAAAACGACCAGTATTATCTGACCCTGATGGAATTCCATAAAAAATTTTCAATTCCGTTTGCGTGTTTTGCACTCGGACTGCTGGCTGTTCCGTTGGGGATACACTCCCGTTCAGCCAGACGGTCTTATGGCGTAGGGTTGGGTCTGGTTTTCTTTTTAAGCTATTATATCCTTCTCTCCGCCGGTTGGGTGTTTGGTGAAGCCGGGGTTTATCCGCCACTGATCGGCATGTGGGTTCCGAATGTCGTGATGGGGGGTATCGGGTTTTTTCTGCTCAGGCAAACCGCCCGGGAGCGGACCTTTCAGATGAATTTTCTGTCCCGGTTGATAAAAAAACGGGAACGATGCTAATACAAAGACTGTCTAAAGATGATGCCGATAATTCATAAGTATATCATTCGCGAGGTTCTTAAATACCTGACCATTGTCCTATTCATGGTCGTCGGCATCTATATTGTCGTGGACTTTTTTGAAAAGATCGATGATTTTCTGGAAGCAGGGCTGCCGTTTTCCAGGGCGCTGATATTTTTTGTCTACAAGGCCCCTTTCATCATCGCCCAGATAACACCGGTCGGACTCCTGCTGGCGGTGCTGGTTGTTTTCGGCCTGATGAATAAAAACAATGAAATCATCGCCCTGAAAAGCGCCGGGGTCAGCATTTACCACCTGTTAAAACCCATGATCGCCATGGGACTGCTGGTGAGTTTATTAATGTTCTTTCTTTCCGAGGTGGTTGTCCCCCTCACTGTCGGGCGGGCCAATCATATCTGGTTAAAAGAGGTCCGCAAAGAAGCCGCTGTTTTATCGCGAGAGAAGAATATCTGGATGAAAGGAAACCGCGCCATCATCCATATCAAACATTATGACCCGCAGATACCGGCCATTTACGGCATTTCACTAAACTATTTCGACGGGGAGTTCAGACTGGTGCGAAGGGTTGATGCCCCCAAAGGGGTCTATCAGCAGGGGCAATGGGTATTGTATGATATTATGGAGCAGAATTCAATTTCGCAACAAGGAAATTACACCGTCGAATTCTATCCGGAGCGTGTTGAAAAACTGGAATTCATACCTGAAGATTTAAAGCGGGTGGCCAATAAATCAGAAGAGATGAGTTTTAAAGAACTTTATGCCTACATCCGCCGGATCGAATCGGAAGGTTACGATGCCACCTCCCAGCGCATCGATCTATATGCCAAGTTTGCGTTTCCGTTTGTATGTCTGCTGTTGAGCATGGTCGGCACCGGGATTGCGATTCGCGGGAAGTTAAAGGAAGGACTGCCGGTCAGTATCGTTTACGGACTGGGGGTTGCCTTCCTGTACTGGGTTTTTTACAGTTTCAGCGTGTCGCTGGGCCGCGGTGAAATGCTGCCGCCCCTGCTGGCTGTCTGGGCAGCCAATTTTGTTTTTCTCTGTCTGGGCGTCCTGATGCTGATGCATGCAGAGTGAGGCTCCTTGTGATTTTCGTTTATAATATCCTGTTGTTTATTGCGACGGTGCTGGGGCTCCCTCTGATCCTGTCTGCTTTACTGGCTTCCAAGAAGATGCGCCGGACGTTTCCCTTTCGGCTGGGGTTTAAACGTCTGCCTGCCGCTATCGATTGCCCGGAAGTTCGCAAAAACATAAAAAGTCCGGTCTGGATTCATGCATTGTCCGTGGGCGAAGTCTTGTCCGCAGTTTCATTGGTAGCGGAATTGAAAAATAAAATAGAAAATTACAGCATCTTTTTTTCGGTTTCCACCCAAACCGGCTATGAAGTGGCAAGTCGGCGTTTAACCGGGATTGTTGATGCGATTTTTTTCTACCCTTACGATCTGGCCTTTTCGGTCAGGCATGTTGTGAAAAAGATCAACCCCGCGCTGGTCGTTATCGTCGAAACCGATATCTGGCCGAATTTTTTACATGAGATGACTCTGCGCAAGGTGCCGGTTCTGCTCATCAACGCCCGGCTTTCAAAAAAATCCTTCAGCGGCTACAAACGATTTGCTTTTTTTTTCAGGTGGATGTTTTCCGGGCTTTTAAAAATCTGTGCGCAGTCTTCCCTGGATGCGGAACGCTTTCGGCGGCTGGGCATCCCTCCCGGCCGGATCATCGTGACCGGAAACGTGAAATTCGACCAGAACGATGACCCGGTTCCAGACGATCAGATACAGCAGTGGCGCCGGCGGTTGAAAATCGCTTCGGGGAAAAAAGTCTGGCTGGCGGGAAGCACTCATGAAGGTGAAGAAGCGGTGGTTAGGGATGTTTTTATCCGGCTGCAGCGCAACCATTTTGATATGACCCTGATGGTGGCGCCCCGCGACCCTCTGCGCGCCGCTGCGGTTGTCCGCCTGTTTCAGCAGGCGGGCATAGCGACCGCGCTTGTTTCACACCTGTCTTCCCATAAGGAGGCGCGACCGTTCGATGTCATTATCGTCGATACCATCGGCGATTTAAGGGCTTTGTATGCCTTGGCCGATATGGCCTTTATCGGCGGCAGCCTGGTGGATTGCGGCGGCCACAATCCGCTGGAACCGGCGGCATTTTCCAGACCGGTCCTTTTCGGGCCGGATATGAGCGATTTTATTGCCATCGCCCGGATGCTCCTTGAATCCGGGGGGGCACTGCAGGTTCGCGATGCCTGGGAACTGTCCACTGCTGTCCACATGCTGATGGAAAACAGTCTGAAAGCAGATGAGATGGGACGAAACGCGTATCGGGTGTTCTGCGAAAACAAAGGCGCGGTGAGAAGAAATTTGGAAATTATCGTAAATGAATTATCTGACAAACAAAGTTCAGTCCGCCATGACGGACGACAGCGGCAGATGTAATCTGTTTGATTTGTTGCTGTATCTGCTTTCACGACTTTATGCGGCAGCCTTGAAGGGCCGGCAGGTCCTTTACCGGCGGCACTTGCTGAAAACAAAAAAGTTGCCCTGCCGGGTTGTTTCAATAGGAAATATTACCGTGGGCGGGACCGGTAAAACGCCCATGACCGTTTATGTGGCCCGGCTGGTGCAACAGCTCGGATATAAAGTAGCGGTTATCAGCCGGGGGTATAAAGGCGGCGCTGAAAAAAACGGGGGGATCGTCAGTGACGGGCAACGTATCTGCATGACACCTGCAATGGCCGGCGATGAGCCCTATTTGCTGGCGGAAAGTCTCAAGGGGATCCCGGTGCTGGTGGGCCGGGATCGGTTCAAATCCGGGATGGCGGCCATTGGGGCGTTCGGCGTTGACGTGGTGGTGCTGGACGATGCCTTTCAGCACATCGGGCTGGAAAGGGATATCGATCTGGTCCTGTTGGACGATCGTCGCCCCTTCGGCAACGATCACCTGCTGCCCAGGGGGACGTTAAGGGAGCCGGGAGAAGCGCTGCTGCGGTGTGATGCCGTTATTCTGACGCGGTCTCCAAAAGAAAAAACAGCAACGGTTGAAAAGATCCGGAAAATGGCGCCCCGCCGGCCTGTTTTCAGGTCCCGTCATATGCCGATGATCGCACGGGTGGTGGGTTCGAAAGAACCCGCCGGCCAGACGGCGTCGCCTGCGTTGGGTCCGGAAGGGATGAAACAGGTGCGGGTTTTCGCGTTTTCCGGGCTGGCGAACAATCGTAATTTTAGAGATTCGCTGACGGAAACGGGGTGTCCATTGGTGGGCTTCAGCGCTTTTCCGGATCATCACCCTTATACCGATCAGGATCTCGCCGCTATCCTGCAAGCGGCCCGGCAGGCGGGTGCTGAGACCCTGGCAACGACCGAGAAAGATTTCAGCAAAATTTCAGGAAGAATCCACTGGCCCCTGAAGCTTGTTGTCATCGGCGTCCAGGCCACATTCGGAGAAGAGGAAACGGCTTTTCGGGATTTTATCCAAGATCGGCTCCATGCATGATGATACCAACGCAACTGAAAAATAGTGATGCAACCCCCCCTCGCGGTTTGAAACCGCTCAAGGTCGTTTCATTTTGGGATGGTCGCCTGGGTCATGAAAAACAGACCCGCGGGGTCCTGGCGGCCCTGGCCAAATTAATGGACATTGGGGAGACTGCCGCAATTTAAATGGGAAATTTCAGTTTGTTGCATAACGAATAGAATTGGAATTGGTGCTTCAGTCAAAATGAAAAAAGAGGTTAAGAAGTTTATTGCCGGCAAGGTTATTTTGGTTGCCAAACCCTGGAAAGGGGGACTTAGCAACTATTTTTTCCGGGCGTTACAAGATTTGTCTGAACATGTAAAATGGTTTTTTACTTACCCTGTGGGACTTAAAGACAAATTGGATTATAGAAAAAATAAAAAAAAATGGGGAATGCGGCTGGCAGAAGAAATCGCTTCAACTGAATACGATATTGCGATCTTTATTAATACGATCAAGGAATTTTCAGCTTTAGATCACTCGGATAAGCACGTCATATGGATTACTGATGACCCACGGCTGGTTTTGGGACAGCTTGAGCCATTTGGGCGCGTTTACCTTGCTGATCCCGGCTATAGAGATGAAGTGGTGCCTCATCTTAAAAAACAAAAGTTCGGGGGAATTCTTCCATTTGCGCACCTTCCGGAAATCCACAAACCTTTCAAAGCGGTCAATACCCAACATGACGTCTGCTTTATCGGCAATCAGGATCCCAAACGTGACATCTATTTGAAGGCCCTCTTATCCAGCAGGATTGATTTTAAGGTGTATGGTAACTATTTCCTCAAAAGCTCACTTTATTGGTTACATCCCAGAAGTTTTTCCCCGCCGGTCTCCAATTACGTAATGGGAAAAATTTACAGCCAATATTCTATCTCGCTTAATATTCATGCCCAAGTCGTGCGGGAGGGGACCAATATGCGTACCTTTGAGTGTGCTGGATATGGGATTACGCAAGTTGTCGAATTCAGATCCGGACTCTCCGAATATTTTGAACCGGACAAAGAGATAATTTTTTTTCGATCACCCAGGGAGATGATCGAAAAAATAGAGGCATTGAGAAAAAATAAAGTCCTATCTCATAACTTGGCTAAGATGGCAAGAAAGCGTGTTTTATCAGACCACACTTATCAACATCGTGCCAAAACCATTATTGAAGGTTTATAACAATATGATCAACAAAATTTTTTCTTTCAAATTGGACCATATAAAACATCCAATAGCTATTCAGGCTTCCCTCATTTTATTGGCGTTGGCCCTGATCGGCTTATATCTGCCCGGAAAACTTTCATCATTTTTGGTAATTCCTGCCCTGTTTGTCACGTGGGGATATCGCTCAGTAATACAAATAGATAGACAGATCAGAATAGCATTTTATCTGCTTCTTGCCTACTTGATCTTCTTTACGTTGTTTTCTCAAAGTGTCAGTCATTCTGCAGATGGGGTATATAATGTTTTGAGAGGGTGTCTCTTTTTTCCGTTTGCACTCGTTTTTGCGGAATTAGCGCGACGCAAAGGACTTTTATTTGTAAATCTTCTGGCTTTTATTGTTATTTTGGGGAATTTTCTTTTTTTACATGATCCGGAAAATCATTTCTTTTTCTCTTATTATAAGAACCCCAACAATGCCGCCGTGCATCTGGTCGGTCTTTGCATCTTGGTTTTGCCACTTGTTCGAAACAAGAAATGGTCATGTCTATCCCTTAACTCGATAATAAGCATTGTAGGGGTAGCAATAGGATTATATCTTTTAATTTTAACAAATTCAAGAGGTGCATGGCTGGGTGTATGCTGCGCTGTAATGATTTGGGGGTCGATCAGACGAGATATTCAGACTTGGATTCGACTAACAGTCTGCGGGGCCATGCTTCTCGGTCTTTTTGCACTCTTATACTACTTAAATTACAAAGGCTTTCAACTCAGCCTTCGTGGAGGCGTTTGGATTGCTTTATTGAAGGCCACAGTTCAGGAACACCTCTTCCTGGGATTTGGCATTGGCTGTGTGAAGCCTCTCGCATTTTTGAAGGGTTTGGTCCTTTTTACAGCCCATAATGTTATATTAGAGGTGTTTGTTTGCAGTGGGATACTAGGACTTATATGGGTATTTACCATTTGTTTTGTATTGAAACGGCATTTGATGCGTTTCATTTATCATAAAAATACTCTCTGGAGCATGGGAATTCTGGGTCTAAGTGCCTTTTTGATTATGGGGCAATTTGATTTGCAATTCTTTGCTTTTAGATTTATGGGCAGCCTTTCTTTTTTTATCGGTTTGATTTACTCTCAACGCCGACAGGTGTTTTTGCAGCAGTGATGCGGCCGTTCGCCAAGCAGGGGTGTCAAACGGCAGGCTTCAGCGGCTTTCCGGATTATCATCCATACCGCGATGGGGATATTGCCAAAATCGGCGCCCAAGTCTTGTTCGGAGAGGAAGTAGGACGTTTCTGGAGTTTATTCGGGATCGGCTGGATTGATTATGAGTAAACCGCGACCTGCAAACATTGATACAAATTACCCCGACGGACTGGAATCGCTGCGGGTGGTTTCTTTCTGGGATGGCCGCCTGGGTCATGAAAAGCAGACCCGGGGCGTGTTGAATGCTTTGTCGAAATTAACGGTCATTGAGGAGGCTCACCGGATGGTTAATCCCCTTTCCTGGGCCGAGCGCATCCGGGCATGGCTGTCATTTATTGCCTTGCTGATTCGGCCGGTTGTTCCAAGGCATGGCGAAAACCGTGCGGACCTGATCATCGGGACCGGTTCCGCCACCCACATTCCCATGCTTCTTTTTAAAAAGAAATGCGCCCGGGCCAGGGTGGTCACCTGCATGACGCCTGATTTTCCTTTCAGAGACCGGATGGACCTGTGTTTTGTTCCGCAACACGACCGGCAAAAGCTGCTGGATAATATATTCAAGACCATCGGTCCTCCCAACAATGTCGCATACACGGACACCCATGATCATCGAAGGGGTCTGATCCTGGTGGGAGGGTTGGATCCCAAGAGCCATCACTGGGATTCCGAAGCATTGATGGATCAGGTTAAGACCCTTGTGAAAAAAAGGCCGGACCTGCGTTGGACCATTTCATCATCGCCGCGTACGCCGCAGGAGACGCTTCACCAATTGGAAGACCTTGCCGCCCGAATCGACGGAGTGGAATTTTTCAACTCGATAAATACACCGCCTGGGTGGATTGAACAGCAGTATCAACAGAACTTAACGGTTTGGGTAACTGCTGACAGTGTTTCCATGGTATATGAAGCCTTAACCGCCGGGTGCCGTGTGGGAATCCTGCCGGTTCGCTGGCGCCAAAAATACAATAAATTTCAACAAAGCCTGGATTTTCTGGCAGCGAATAACTATGTTACCCCTTATGACACCTGGCTGACAGCCGGACATTTTACCGCAACGGGCGTGCGCCTGGATGAGGCCTCCCGATGTGCACAGGAACTGTTGAGGAGATGGTGGCCGAATCGATTACAGTAGTGCAAATGCTCCCTGATTTGGAAGGC
>JARGFK010000032.1:41741-43200 GCA_029211065.1 Desulfobacterales bacterium | reverse complement strand
TTTTCATAACCTAATGATTCTTTAGAGGGCAATTATCCTCTTAACCGTTTGATATAGAAAGATAAAAAATATAAGGGAGGTGAAAAAATTTAGGGGTGTGTTAATCTACACAAGGGAGTGTTAGTTCATATCATCTGACCTGTTTAATAATCAAAAATAAGGAGGTTTTAATGACTTCAACCATTCTGTTTGCTTTAGGATGCGGACTTCTCGGCGTTATATACGCCGTTGTTACCGCCATGTGGGTATCCAAGCAGGACGCAGGAAATGCGAAGATGCAGGAGATCTCAAATGCGGTCAAAGAGGGCGCATATGCATTTCTTGCACGCGAGTATAAAACCGTAGCGATCGTTGCCGTTGTTCTCGTTATCCTGATTGTCGTAGCGGGACTTGGCATTTGGACGGCTATCGGTTTTATCATCGGCACCGTCGGTTCCGCCCTGGCCGGTTTTGTGGGCATGTGGGTAACGGTGCGGGCCAACGTGCGCACCACCCAGGCCGCCAGCAAAGGCCTTCAGGCCGCCCTCGGACTTGCCTTCAAGGGCGGCTCGGTGACGGGCGTTATGGTGGTGGGGCTCGGTATCATCGGCCTGGCGGGTTTTTATTATATCGCCAAGCAGGCATCCCCTGATATGGCATTCCACGCCCTGATCGGGCTCGGATTCGGCTGCTCGCTCATGAGCGTGTTTGCCCGAATTGCCGGCGGCATCTACACCAAGGCTGCCGATGTGGGCGCCGATCTTGTTGGAAAAGTAGAAGCTGGGATTCCTGAAGACGACCCCAGGAACCCCGCTGTTATCGCAGACAACGTGGGCGACAACGTCGGCGACTGCGCCGGCATGGCGGCCGACCTTTATGAGACCTACACGGTTACCGTTGTGGCAGCCATGCTGCTGGCAAAGACGGTTTTCGGCGCCGACAGCGCCTGGGTGGAATTCCCGCTGCTCCTGGGCGGAATATCCATTATCGCTTCCATTATCGGGACCTTTGCCGTCCGGCTCGGCAAAAATGAATATATCATGGGTGCGCTTTACAAGGGGCTTGCCGTTTCAGGCATTCTGGCGGCGATTGCATTTTATATTGTAACGGGCTTTTTCCTGAAAGGCGCATCCGCAATGGAATCGCTCACCGCTCATCCGTCATTTACGCAGATGAACGTTTTTCTGATGGCGCTGATCGGTCTTGTATTGACCGGCCTGATCGTGATGATCACGGAGTACTTCACCGCCAAGGAGTATAGCCCGGTACAACACATCGCCAAGGCCAGTCTGACCGGACACGGCACCAACGTCATCGCCGGTCTGGCCGTCAGCATGAAGTCGACCGCGGCGCCGGTTATTGTCATCGTCGCCGCAATTCTGGGCGCATATTCTTTGGGCGGTGGATTTTCCGGCGACGCTTCGGGCGGTCTGTTTGCCATCGCGCTTTCCGCGGTTTCGATGCTGTCCATGACCGGAAT
>JARGFK010000032.1:0-41642 GCA_029211065.1 Desulfobacterales bacterium | reverse complement strand
TGGATTTTCCGGCGACGCTTCGGGCGGTCTGTTTGCCATCGCGCTTTCCGCGGTTTCGATGCTGTCCATGACCGGAATCGTCGTTGCCATTGACTCCTATGGCCCGATTACGGACAATGCCGGCGGCATTGCCGAAATGGCGGGACTGCCGGATGAGATCCGCAACATCACCGATCCGCTGGATGCAGTGGGAAACACCACCAAGGCGGTTACCAAGGGGTATGCCATCGGTTCGGCCGGGCTTGCCGCGCTGGTTCTTTTTGCGGAGTATTCGCGATCATTTTCAGTTGAACTCAAGTTCGACCTTTCGAACCCGATGGTCCTGGCCGGTCTTTTCATCGGCGGACTCTTGCCCTACTACTTCGGTTCGCTCCTCATGGAGGCCGTGGGCAAGGCTGCCGGCAGCGTTGTTGAAGAGGTGCGGCGGCAGTTCAGAGAGATTCCCGGCATCATGGAATACAAGGCAAAACCGGAATACGGCAAATGCGTTGACATTGTCACCAAAGGCGCCATCAAGCAGATGATGGTCCCGGCCCTTATCCCGGTGGTGGTTCCGATAGTTGTCGGCCTGACCCTCGGCCGGGAAGCCCTGGGAGGGGTTCTGATCGGAAGCATTCTGACCGGGCTTTTCCAGGCCATTGCCATGACCAGCGGCGGCGGCGCATGGGACAACGCTAAGAAGTCCTTTGAAGACGGCGTGACCGACGATAACGGCGTCGTTCACAAGAAGGGGAGTGACGGGCACAAGGCTTCCGTCACCGGCGACACCGTCGGCGACCCCTACAAGGATACCGCCGGCCCGGCCATCAACCCGATGATCAAGGTCATCAATATTGTGGCCCTGTTGATTGTTCCGATGCTGTAAAAGCAGTTATAGGCTGTTTCCCTATCGTTTTGGGGTAGGGGCGGCAATGAATAAGAGCCCGGTGCGGGATAGTGACGTGCCGGGCTCTTTTTTTGTAGCAAAAACTATTAATTTAGGTGCAGGGCGGAGAAGGAAGGGTTCGAGAGCTGGGAGGATGGGAGAGGGACGAAAGACGAGGGACGAAAACCCATGGATGAGGGACGATGGACGATGGACGATGGACGATGGACGATGGACGAAAGACGAGGGGCGAGGGACGAGGAGACAGGGGGAAAGGGTTGACGAAGAAAAAGGGCTGTTGTAGGTTACGATATTTATTTGCGATACGAAAGGACGGTTTATGAAGCTTGCCGAGAGGATGCATCGCCTGAAAAAGGAAAGCGCGTTTGTGGTATTTGCCAAGGCTACCGAACTTGAGGGCCAGGGCCGGGACATCGTCCACCTTGAGATCGGCGACACGGATTTCAACACGCCCCCGGACATCATTGAAGAGGCTTATGGGCGGATGAAAAAAGGGCATACCCACTACTGTGCTTCCGCAGGCATCCCGGAACTGCGCGAAGCCTGCAGTCAATGGCTGAGGCGCAGCCGCCGGGGGGATTACAGCGCCCGGGAGATTGTGGTGGGACCGGGGGGAAAGTCGTTTCTCTATTATGTCATCATGACCCTGGCCGGACCCGGGGACGAGGTGATTTATCCGGACCCGGGCTTTCCGGTGTACGAGTCGGTGACGCGCTATGCCGGGGCAACGCCCGTGCCCCTTCCCATGCTGGAGGAAAACGATTTCCGGTTCACGGCCGAAGATCTGGCCGGCCGCGTGACGGATCGCACCCGCCTCATTATTCTGAATTACCCCCACAACCCCACCGGCGGCACCCTGACCCGGCCGGAGCTTGACGCCATTGCGGATATCGCCGTTAAAAGGGACATCGTGGTCTTGTCCGACGAGGTGTACGCCCACATGCTGTTTGACGGTGAGCAAATCTCCATGGGCACCCTGCCGGGGATGCGGGACCGCACCATCCTGCTGGAATCTTTTTCAAAGACCTATGCCATGACGGGCTGGCGCATGGGGTTTGTGGCCGCCCCGGCCTGGCTGGCCGAACCGCTGACCCAGCTCATCACCAACTCGGCCAGCTGCGTTCCGCCCTTTGTGCAGTATGCCGGCGCAAAAGCACTGCTGGGCGACCAGGCCGAAAGCCGGGCCATGATGGCGGACTTCAAAAAGCGGCGGGATATGTTTATAGCGGGTCTCAACAAGATTCCGGGGATTTCCTGCAAACTGCCGGCCGGGGCTTTTTACGCATTCCCGAACGTCAGCCGGCTTCCAATGGGGGCAGAGGCCTTTGCCGACTACCTGCTGGCGCATGCGGGCGTGGCCACGCTGCCCGGATCGGCTTTTGGCGTTCATGCCGACAATCATCTGCGCATGTGCTTTGCCACCAGCATGGAGAACCTGAAAAAAGCCATTGAGCGGATCGGGCAGGCGGTGGATGAGATCGGAAGATAAGTTGAGACCTATGCAAAATGCCCCCTTTTGCTCAATTTCAGCGTCAGGCTCAAATTCAAATCCTCGAAATACTCCAGGTATTCCTGTGGTTTAAATTTTCGCCTTCCTTGAATTTGAAAAAAATTGAACATTTTTCATAGGTCTCAAGGCTTCAGAGTGAAAATCCTATTTTTGAGATGGCCTCTAGAAGAATCTTGCGATGGGGTTGTTTAAAGCAGTGCTCGATTAAACGCTTTTCTTGGAACATTTCCGGCACAGCCCTACAAATTCAAGCCGGTGTCCGGTGATTTGATAATCGGTGTACCCGTCCAGGGCATCTTCGACCTGTTTCAAGGGGTCGATGTGGACATCGTCTATCCGGGCGCAGCGGGCGCAGCGGATGTGGTAATGGTTGTGGGTGTTGCCGTCGAACCGTTTCATACCGCCGCCGATCTCAACATGCTGGATCTCACCCAGCCGGGTGAGAATTTCCAGGTTCCGGTACACCGTACCGAGACTGATGCGCGGCAGCCGTCTTTTCACCTTTTCATATAATTCATCAGCGCTGGGGTGGGTCTTTACTTTTCGGAGCTCCTCCAAAATTACCTGGCGCTGGCGGGTCATCCGAAGGTTCTGGGTTTCTAACATATCGGGTCTTTTTAAGGGTCTTCCTTTTATAGCGGTTGTCAAAAAAACGTTCCGTTATCCCACTGTTTTTTTCTATAACCGCTTATACCGCCATTCATTGTTTCGGAACCTTATTATGGAAAGCGGTATAAGATTAGGAACAATATCCGTTTTTTGTTGTGTGACTAAGTCGAAACAGGATCCCTGTCAAGGGTTATTTGTAATCCGTTCCCTCAAATGCCATGGGAAAAGGGGGCTTCGCTCAGCTCGCGCCTGTTTATCGTTGCTCAAGGGGCACAAACTTACACTCTTCCGGACCGCAGTAATCTCCCACGTACTGGGATTCCGGCCGGTATAAGACAGGTTTGGGGGCGGCATCGGCAAACTGCTCCTCCAGGACATGTGCGGTCCAGCCGGCTATTCTGGAAATGGCAAATACCGGTGAAAACAGATCGATGGGGATCCCCATGCTGAAAAACAACGAGGCGCTGTAAAAATCCACGTTCGTGAAGATATCGATGCCCTTGTGTTTCTTAAAGGCCGCCTTGGCCTTTTTTTCAAGTTGGGTGGAAATTTCATACCACTGGGGCTGTCCGGTCTGTTCCCCCATTTTTTTGGACATGGGCGCCAGAATGAGGGCGCGGGGATCGTCCACCTTGTATACCGCGTGACCCAGGCCGAAAATGAGCCGGCCGGCTTCAAGCTCCTGCTGGATGTACGCTTCTATCTTATCAACGGACCCGATCTTTTGGAGCATCTGCATCACCCGGACATTGGCCCCGCCGTGCAGTTCACCGGAAAGGGAGCCCACCGCAGCAGACACAGCCGCGTACATGTGCGCCCGGGTCGACGCCACCTCCCGGGCCGCAAAGGTGGAGGCGTTAAATGTATGCTCGGCATGCAGGACCAGGCCCACATCAAAAAACCGGGCGGTTTCCTCATCCGGAACCTCACCGCTCAGCATATAAAGGAAATTGGCGGCGTGGTTCAGCTCAGGGGAGGGTTCCAGGGGTTCCTTGCCGTTGCGGATTCTGTCCCAGGCGGCAACCAGGGTGGGAAGCTTTGCGATCAGGCGGACGGCGACTCTTAAAGCGGCCGCCCGGGAGGGATCCGCTAAATCCGGATCATGATGCGCCAGCAGGGAGCCCCCGGCCTGGAGGATGTCCATGGATAGGGCGGACCTGGGCCTGGTTTTCAAAGCGGCGATCAATTCAGGAGAGACCGGACGTTCTGCTGAAAGGGTCTGATTGAATTTCTGGAGCTGATCTTTGTTCGGCAGTTTTTCGTATAACAGCAGGTAGGCGATTTCCTCAAAACCGGCGCTGACAGCCAGGTCCTTTACCAGATATCCGCGATAGACCAGTTTGCCGGTGTTGCCGTCAACGTCGCTGATTCTGGATGTGGCCACGGTAAAGCCCCGCAGCCCGGTGTTTAATATCGGACGACATTCTTCCATAGGGCACCTCATCTCAGATAAGAATATTCGTAAATTATAGTAACTGTCGAAATTTTCATCGTTTGATGTTTAAGATTCATTTCGACTACTCAACCTGAACACCCCTATAAAAACATTTTTTCAGGCGGTCTTCTTTCCGGCACGTATTCATGGGGGATTTTGCCTTCGTTCCATTCCTTTGAAACATAGAGACTGCAATAGCAGGTGCCGTATTCTTTAACATCCGGGGTTCGATATTCACAGGGGCAGATAATATCCCGGTCTTTTTCGCGGTCACCGGATGCCAGCCGGCAGGGGCAAACCATGAAACCATAGCGTTCTTTGTTGACCAGCAGGCCCTGGAGCAGTTCAAAGACCTTCTCCATGTCATTATTGAAAAAGAATCCCTTGGGTTCCTGGACCTTTTTCAACATTTCATACAGCTGTTGCGTATCCATTAGAGTCCCAGCGCCTCCTTGATTTCAGCTTCCTTGTATCCGACGATCACTTTGTCGCCGATAATGATGGTAGGGAAAGAGCAGCGGGGGTTAAAATTTTTGACATCCTGCAGGATGGCGGCCCGCTCTTCGCCCTGGAGCTTGTCGACATCGACAAACTCATATTTGATTTCACAGTCGCCTAAAAATTTCTTGGCCTCCCTGCAGTGGCCGCAGGTGCTTAGTGAATAGACCTTTACGGGTTTTTCAGCCATAACGGGTTCCTTTCATGATAAATATATTAATATTCACAACTTTTATGCGGATAACTTCAGGCTTTCATATTGGAAAAAGATAATACATTCCATCCTTGTATTCAAATAAAAGTTAAAATGATTTCATTTTGTTTACGATCTATCAGATTCAAGCAGCTCTCCAGACCCGACCTCAGGTCGCAATGGCGCCCCCTCAGGTAAAACCGGAGCCGGCCGTGCAGGTGTAGCAATGATATCCCGCAGCAATGGACCTGCCGGCGGGGATCGGCGGGGTCATTGCTGAAATGTGGGAGGGATGGTTTTCCAGGGGAAGCCCGGCCGCCTGGTTAAAATCACAATCATACAGGTACCCGTCCCATGAGACCGACAGCATGGTCCGGCACATGAGGCCGGGAACCGTGCAGGGGTTAAAGGCCGCTGCCAATTTGTTGATATACGCATCGAAATTGTTGGATTGAATCAGCCAGCGGCGGTATCGTCCCAAAGGCACATTGGCAAAGCTGAACAGATTGTTGAAAGCAATGCCATATTTTTGCGCGAGGACCGTGTGAAAGCGTTTTTCAAGTCCGGCCTGGGGCGGGGGTAAAAATGCCCCGGCCGGGTTTGACACCAGATTGAGTTCAAGCCCCGATTCCGGTTGTCCATAGCCCAGGCGGTTGAGCTTTTTAAGCGTAGCAATGCCGGAAAGAAAGGTCCCCCCGCCCCGGACGGTTTCGGACTGAACCTCATTTAAGGAGGGCAGCGAGGCGGTAATGATCACGGCGTTGTCTTTTAAAAGGGTCATCAGGGACGGTCCCTTCCGGGCAAGGGCCGTCAGGTTTGACCGCAAGATCATGCGGGGAGCGTGGGGCGTCAGGCGCTCGTTAAAATCATCAATTTGCGGGTGCATTTCAGGTGCGCCGCCGGTGATGTCGATGGTTTTAAAGTCGCCCGTGCGCGCCAAAGCAAAGACCTGATCCATCGTCCGGGCGGACATGATTTCGCTGCGACCGGCACCGGCTTCCAGATGGCAATGCCGGCAGGACTGGTTGCACAGCAGGCCGACGTTGATTTGAAGCGTAGAGACGGCGTCTTTGACCAGTTTGAGCCTATGCTTTAAAAGCGTCTGGTAAAAAGTCGGAATGCTGAGCCGCTCCTCCCTGGAAGTCGTCGGCTCGCGGTTGGCAAGTTCTGGGCGCATATGAACGTTTCCTACTATTACGGATATGTCACAAAGAAACTTTTTCAATAATATTTCGCATTTGAACCCCGTGGACCAGAGATGCCCCCCCCGCGGATGGCAACGGCCACATGGACCGCTTCGGTCATTTCTGCTGGATTCGAACCTTTTTCCAGGCAGGTCTGGGTGTAAGCGTCGATGCAGTAGGGGCACTGAACCGCGTGGGCAACGGCAAGGGCGATCAGGGCTTTTTCTCTTTCGGTCAGTTCGCCCTCGGAAAAAACGGCCTGGTAATAGTCAAAAAATTTTTTTGCCAGTTCAGGGGCATCTTTGCCGATTTGTTCAAACTTTGGAAGATCATCCGGGGTGTAGTATGTTTCCATCCTATCCTCTAAGATTTAGTGGATTTAAGATTAAGTTCGTAAGCGGTTGGATCTAATATGCATAATAACATAGCAAAGGGGTTCAGAATTGTAAAGACGCCCCATAAATTGGCAGGTATTTGTTGTCCGTCATTTTTTTACTGAAAAGAAACAGCACACGACTTGACAAAAGAATTCAGCAAGCTTAATATTATTAGGAATGATTATCAATAATAGATCGCTATTTCTGTTCTCAAAAGAAACTTATGTTTAGCTGAAACATCGTGTCTCCTCGGCAAATGAAACATATGACAGCGTGCATCTAAAATATATTGAGTGACATATAAATCTTTGTATTTTTTCTGCCTATGATAAACCGATTTTTCATGAAGCCGGGTACCAATCGGTTTGCCAGAATTGTTTACTTTGACACATGGTGGCATTCATTGTTACGTTATTGTTCATCATTATATCTCACCATCCAGATCGGTCTTTCGCCAAAACTTAGAGAATTTTATTAACTATTGATTAACCCATCATTACATAAACCTTTCCACGAAGGGAGGAAAAATGGAAAAAAAGACAACCATCTCCGATAAGAAGGAGATTGACCCAAAAGAACTGACAACATGCGAGTCCACGGCCCAGATGATAACGAAAGCCCGTATCGACGGGGTGTCGCTGGCCTTTGACCGGGCGGCCGATATGAAGGCCTGTCCCATCGGAAAGGATTCGGCCTGTTGTAAGCACTGCGCCATGGGGCCCTGCCGGCTGAATGCCAAAGACCCTTACGGCAAGGTAGGCGTCTGCGGCGCTACGATCGATACGATTATGGCCCGAAATTTCGCCCGCATGGTGGCGGCCGGGACCGCCTGCCACAACGATCACGGCATGGCCATGCTGGAGCTTTTCCGGGATGTGGTCAACGGCGACATCGATGACTATTCCATCAAAGATCCCATTAAGCTGGAAGAAGTCGCCGCTTCGGTGGGCATTAAAACCGAAGGTCGCGAGATCCTGGATATTGCCAAAGATCTGTATCATGAACTGGAGAAAACATATACCCAGGTGGAGGGTGAAATCCCCTTTGCCAAACGGGTTCCTCCGAAAACCCTGGAAACCTGGCGCAAGCACGGGGTTGTTCCCCGGGGGGCCATGCGGGAGATCATGGAAATGATGAACCGCACCCATATGGGGGTTGACCAGGATTACCGCAACATCATCAAACAGGCCAGCCGGACTGCGCTGGTGGATGGTTGGGGCGGATCCATGGTTGCAACTGAAATCGGCGACATTCTGTTCGGAACCCCCTCGCCGGTGAGCATCGAAGTCAATATGGGGGTCCTTAAGGAAGACCAGGTCAACATTATCGTTCACGGTCATGAACCCAATTTGTTTGAATCCATGATTGCCTCGGTAAATGAACCGACCCTGGTTGAGTCCGCCAAGCAGGCGGGCGCCAGAGGGATTAACCTGGTGGGGATGTGCTGTTCCGGACTTGAAATGCTCTCACGGCACGGGATACCGCATGCCGGAAATTTTTCTTCGACGGAATCGATACTGGTAACCGGTGCGGTTGATGCCATGGCAGTGGATATCCAGTGCATTCAGCAGGGGCTGGTCAAAGTTGCCGAGTGTTACGGAACTCAGCTTTTTACAACCAATCCGCGCTGTAAAATCGAAGGGGCCACCCATATCGAATTCCATGAGCGCAATCCCAAAGCCTGCACTGATGAAGTCGTCATCAAGGCCATTACGCGATTTAAAAATCGAAAAATCCCGGTGGTAATTCCGAAAAAAACAAGCCGCGGGGTCCACGGTTTTTCGCATGAATATATCAACTACATGCTGGGCGGCAGCTTCCGGGCGTCTTACGCGCCGCTGAACGACAACATCATCAACGGCCGGATCAGAGGTGTGGCCGGCGTGGTGGGCTGCACCAATCCCAGGGTCAAGCAGGACTGGGTGCATGTGGAACTGGTTAAGGAACTGATAAAAAACGACGTGCTGGTTGTTCAGACCGGATGCTCGCAGATCGCACTGGCCAAAGCCGGCATGACGACACCGGAGGCCGCTATATTGGCCGGCCCGGGACTGCGTGAGGTCTGCGAAACCGTCGGCATGCCGCCGGTTCTGGGGCTGGGGGCCTGTGTCGACAATACCCGCATCCTGATTGCCTGTTCGGAGATGGTGCGACAGGGCGGCCTGGGGGAAAGCATTGCCGATCTGCCGGTTGCCGGCGCTGCGCCTGAATACATGAGCGAAAAAGCCATTGCCATCGGGCAATATTTTGTGGCTTCCGGAGTTTTTACCGTCTTTGGCGTCACCTTCCCCATTGTTGAAGGCACCAAGTTTCATAAACACCTGTTTGAAGAACTTGAAACGATGGGCTTCGGCAAATGGGGCTTTACGCCGGATCCCCATGAGATGGCCCGGATGATGATTGCGCATATCGACAAAAAGCGAAAAGCCCTTGGCATCGACAAGGCCAGGGAACGCGTCCTTGTTGATATGGCAACCCGTCGGGAAATGGAAGCGGCCTAGCGGCACGTCGCATTTAAGCACGAATAACAGAAACGTTATGCACAACAAAGGGGCTCTTTATGAGCCCCTTTGTTTATTCAAGCAAAGAAAACTTGGCTCTTAGGGTAAGGTCATAATCAACTGGCTTTGCCTTGGATTTTCGAATTTTGGTCATGGGAAATTGTTTGATACTTGGAATTTGATGTTTGGAATTTCAGTGAGTGTATGCAATTCCAACTAAGCCAATCCCCTCTGGGGGTAAACAAAGCCTGTCCTTACGGGGCTGATTCCAACTATAATTGAAAGGGTATCTGTTTATTCAAAACGATCCGCTTTAAATCAATTTTTACGTCGTAGACCAGAATTTCCACCCCTTTATCGACGGCCTTTCGAAGTTCCCGGCCGTAGTCCGGATCGATCCGGTCCGCCGGTTTGAAAAGAGCGGCGTCCATTCGTTGAACTAAAAAGAACATGACACAGCGTGCGCCGGCGGCCTTTAATTTCCGCAACTCCCGTAAATGTTTCCGCCCCCTTGAGGTGATCGCGTCAGGGAAGCGGGCGATGCCTTCTTCAACGAGGGTGCAGTTTTTCACTTCCACATAGCACGCCTCCCCATTACCTTTCTTCAGCAGGAGATCCAGCCGGGAACCGTTTCCGATATTAACCTCGCGCGAGACCTCCGGGTACCCGCCAAGGGCATCGATCTTCCCTGTCAGAATGGACTGAAACACCAGCCGGTTGGGCACCAGCGTGTTCACTCCCACCAGCGAGGCGGGCATCTCGATGAGTTCCCAGGTGTATTTTAATTTGCGTTTGGGATTGTCGTGGCAGGACAGATAAACCGGTCTCTCCGGTTCGCAGCAGGCCAGCATCCTGCCGGAATTGGGGCAGTGTGCCGTTATTTCGGACCCATCTTTAAGGCGGACATCCGCCAGAAAACGTTTGTAGCGCCGGATAAGGGTGGCCGGAATCAGCCTGGGCCAGAAAATTTCTCCGGCAGGGGCTGTTTTAGAAGTTTTATTCATTTTTAATGCCTGTTCAAAATTATACGCAGGTATTTTCGGAGGCAAAAAAATCAACTGTATCAACTGGTCAAGGTTATGGATGTTTAGCATAAAACAGGTTGAAGCCGAAATCCTTTTTACAGGCTTTGTAACATTTGCTTTACCCTGCAGTTGCATAAAAACATGACAAGGTATAGAAAAAAAGATAATAACAAGGCATTTGAATACGTTTGTACTTGTTTCCTGAATAAGCCTTTGGTGAGACCTCAAGCAAACAAAGATTTTGTCATGTTTTTACCCGCAGGGAAAGCCGATTATACCCCATTTCCTTCGTTGCCAAGGGCTCACAGTAAAAGACTACGGTTTTGCCCTTGGACGCCTTGGAACTGGGGCATCCTCAGCTTTTGCAACAACAGGGTTTAGTCTTGACAAACGCATGAAACTGAATATGCTATTACGGTTGTAAACAAGGTAATATTTTTCGTTATAATCATAGGTTATTTTAAAATTGGTCTATGTGAATGGAGGTTGTTGAATGAAAGTCTTGGTCAGTGACAATCTGGGCGAAGCGGGTATTGAAATTTTAAGGGAAGAACCGGGAATTGAAGTTGAGGTTAAAACAGGGCTAACACCCGCAGAACTGAAAAGCATCATCGGCGGCTATGACGCCTTGGCTATTCGCAGCGCAACAAAGGTTACGGAAGACTTGTTGACGGCCGCGACCCGTTTAAAAGTAGTTGGGCGGGCGGGAATCGGTCTTGACAATGTTGATATTCCCGCCGCTACCAAGAGAGGGGTCGTGGTGATGAACACTCCCGGCGGTAATGTGATAACGACCGCTGAACATGCCATCGCCATGATGCTGTCCCTGACACGGAATGTCCCCCAGGCGACCGCGTCGCTGCGGCAGGGGCTGTGGAACAAGAAATATCTTCAGGGCAGGGAGATTTTTGATAAAACCCTTGGGGTGATCGGATTCGGAAAGATCGGCTCGATTGTGGCGGACAGGGCCAGGGGTTTAAAAATGAGGGTAATTGTTTGCGATCCCCATGTCACCCCCGACCTGATCGAAAAGGCAGGGTATGAGTGTGTGTCGCTGGAAGAATTATACCGCCGATCGGACTATATCACAATCCACGTACCCAAGCTGAAGGATACCGTGGGGTTGATCAATAAAAAAGCAATCGAGCAGATGAAGGACGGGGTTATGATCATCAACTGTGCCAGGGGCGGTATCGTTGATGAATGTGATTTGTACGATGCCGTCAAATCCGGAAAAGTCGCCGGCGCCGCTTTAGATGTGTTTGAAAAAGAGCCGCCGGGAAACTGCCCGTTGTTTGAGCTGGACAATGTTATCGGCACGCCGCACCTGGGGGCGGAGACACGCGAAGCCCAGGTCAATGTCGCCGTGGCCGTGGCCAACCAGATTGTCGATTTTTTAAAGAACGGCACCATCATCAATGCCGTTAATGTGCCGTCGGTTACCGGCGAACTAATGACAAAATTGGGGCCGTTTTTATCGCTGGGGGATCAGATCGGATCTTTGCAGGCCCAACTGATCAATGGACCAATACAAGAGGCTGCCATCGAATATGCCGGCGATTTTCAGGGCCTGGACCTGTCCCCGGTTACAACGGCTGTTTTAAAGGGACTCCTGACCCGGGTGGTCAAGGACGATGTGAACTTCGTGAACGCGAAGATCATCGCCAAAGAAAGGGGCATCAAGGTTACGGAGACATCCAGCGCCAAGTCCGAAGATTACATCAATCTGATTACCGCCAAGGTGGTTACCACTGAGATGACCAGTATGGTGTCCGGAACGATATTCGGCAAAAGCGATTCGCGGGTGGTTCGAATCAACACGTTCCGCCTGGAGATGGTGCCCAAGGGACATCTTGCACTGATTCACAACTATGACCGGCCGGGGTCCATCGGGGAAATCGGCACCACCCTCGGCAAACACAATATCAACATCGGACGCATGCAGGTGGGCCAGGAAGAAGAAGGGGATCGCAATATTATTTTTCTTTGCACGGACACCCCGATTCCGAAGGCTGTAGTGGCCGAGCTGCGGACGCTGCCGACAGTTAAAACCGTTACCCCCCTTGAGTTTTAAGCCGGAGTGCTTAATAGTTATATGGCGTCGTACCCCAAACTTAGGGCCTGTTTCTACCGGTCAAGAAATCAATCTTGATTCGGGTTGTCGGGCTGTAATGTTAAAATGTTGTTGACTATAAGTCATTTCAAAACCTCAGATCAGGTCTGAGAGCAAGGCGTCCCGCTTTTAAACGGGACAACGCAGCTATCAAAACTCAGATGGGATTTTGCAATGACTTCTAACGAATGTCCTTTGAACACCAGACAGGAGGATAGACATGTCAGAAGAAAAAAAAGAATTTGTCGTCAAAGACCGCAGAATTTTCGCCGGCGACGGTAAAGACCAAGAACAACAGAAAGCCGAAAAGGCGCCCGAGAAAGGCAAAGCCAAGGAACAGCCCGCCAAAAAAGCGCCGGATCCGGACAAGACCAAAGAACAGGCCGATCCAAAAGCAAAGATGGACACAACCGCTGCGGCAGCCGATTCCGGCAAGACATCTGAATCTGAAACCCAGCTGCCCGAAATTAATTTTGTAACCTTTGTCTTGTCCTTAAACGCGTCCGCCCTGGTTAATTTGGGATTGGTTGAGGATCCCTCTTCCAGTACAAATGTTAAAAATTTACCATTGGCAAAACAAACGATTGATATTCTGGGCATGCTGCAGGAAAAGACCCGGGGCAACTTAAATGCAGACGAGGAAAACCTCATAAAGCATGTGCTGTACGAGCTGCGGATGTTTTACGTCAAAGAAAAAAAGTAAATTTGTTCTATCAATTGATTCCGCCCAAACGGTTAACCCGGCAGGCGGAAAGGAGCTTCAATGAAATTTAAAACAAGTGCACCGCATTTCTGCGGATATTTTGTGTTTATCATATTTCTGGGCGCCGCCTTCTGTCTGTTGACGGCTTCGCCCCTAACCGCAGCCGCACCGTCCAAGCAGGGCGGGGACTTTTTGACGCCGTCAAGCTTCAGCGATATTTCCGAAAGGGTGAGTCCGGCTGTCGTCAACATCCGAACGGTTAAAACCGTTAAGGGCGGCGGGCGGGTTTTTCGTCATTTCATGCCGGGGCCTTTTGAAAAAGAAGATCCTTTCCAGGACTTTTTCAACAAGTTTTTCGGCGATGAGCAGCAGCGGGATTTCAAGCAGCGCAGCCTGGGGTCCGGATTTATTATCGATAAAGAAGGGTTTATTGTAACCAACAATCATGTGGTGGAGAACGCTGATAAAATCAAGGTTAAACTGAAAAACGGGGATGAGTTTGATGCCGAGATTGTGGGGCGGGATGCCAACACCGACCTTTCATTGATTAAAATCAAATCAAAAAACAACCTGCCGGTTGTGAAAATCGGAGATTCCGACGCCATCAAGGTGGGACAGTGGGTCGTTGCCATCGGCAGTCCTTTTGGTTTTGAACAGACCCTGACAGCGGGAATCGTCAGTGCCAAGGGGCGCGTCATCGGTTCCGGTCCTTATGACGACTTTATCCAGACCGATGCGTCCATCAATCCGGGCAACAGTGGCGGACCCCTCATTAACATGGCCGGTGAAGTGGTGGGGATCAATACCGCCATCATTGCCAGCGGACAGGGGATCGGGTTTGCCATACCCATCAACATGGCAAAAGGGATTATCGATCAACTAAAAACCAGCGGCGAGGTAACCCGAGGCTGGCTGGGGGTGGCCATACAGCCCCTCAGTCAGGAACTTGCTGATTACTACGGCATCAAAGACGGTAAGGGGGTGCTGGTGACGGAAGTCTTTAGCGGCGATCCTGCCGAGAAAGCCGGAGTCAAACCCAGAGATATCATCCTTGAGGTAAACAATAAAAGGGTTGAAGAAAGCAGAGACCTTACCCGGATGATCGCCAATACCGCCGTGGGCGAAACCGTGACGCTTAAAGTCTTGCGCGATGGTCAGGAAAAGATTTTCCGGGTTGAGATAGCAAAAAGGGATGAAGTTAAATTATCTTCCCGGCAGCCGGAGCGAAAAGATGAGGATACGATGGGCATCCGGGTGACGGACCTTACCGCAGAAGTCGCACGGCGGTTCAACCTGAAGGATCCGGAAGGTGTTATTGTTGTCGGTGTCGAAGCAGAAAGCAAAGGTGGTGAAGCCGGTATGCAGGTGGGCGATATCATTAAAGAGGTGAACCATCAGGCGGTTCAAACCGTAGCGGATTATACCCGTGAGATCGCCGCGGTTCAGCCCGGGGAATCCATCCAATTGTTTATAAGGCGCATGAACGCCGGATTTGTCGTTATTAAGCTGGTAAAATGAGATTGCTTTCACCGGCAAAAATCAACCTGTTTTTACATATCATCGGGAAACGGGCGGATGGTTATCATGACCTGGTGACGCTGATGTGCTGCGTGGGGGTGTATGATGCTATTTCCCTTGATTTCGAGGCCAAAGAAATCTCCGTGGTCTGTGCCCACCCATTGGTTCCCCAAGACCATACCAACCTGGCTTACCGTGCGGCAAAACTTTTTTTAGACCATCTCAACACAAAAGCGGGCGTCGGGATAACCATTGAAAAGCAGATTCCCATCGGTGCGGGTCTGGGAGGCGGCAGCAGCAACGCCGCAACGGTGATGCTGGGATTGAACCGTTTTTACGGACACCCGCTATCCCGGGAAACACTGATCAGGCTGGGGGTGGTCATTGGGGCCGATGTGCCCTTTTTTATTGATCAGAAACCGGCCATTGCAACAGGCGTGGGTGAAATACTGGTACCTTACAGCGGCCTTGAGCCGTATACGGTGATGGTGGTTTACCCGGGATTCAGCGTGTCGACGGCCGAGATGTTCAAAAATATTAATTTGAGATTGACAAAGGGGATAGAAAAAACTAAAATTTCATCTTTTAAAAATAAGGGGTTTGATATCCAGCGGCATCTATGCAATGATTTTGAGGAAATGGCTGAGGAAAAATATCCTGAAATCGCTGCAATAAAAAATGATCTTTTAAAACATGGCGCAATAGGCGCGCTGATGTCCGGGAGCGGGTCCGCCGTATACGGTCTTTTCCGGGACCGGGAAGGTGCTGCCAAGGCCCTCCCCGCCCTAAGCCGGCACCGAGGCCGGCAGGTTTTTGTCGGGGATGTCATTTTATAAAAATGGTCTCGGGCCGGCAACAAGTTGATCTGATTTTATATTTGGGGCGTCGTCAAGCGGTAAGACACAGGATTTTGGTTCCTGCATTCGGAGGTTCGAATCCTCCCGCCCCAGCCATGATACTTACAACCGGTGAATGGTGGTGATGCAAATGGGAGAATTTTCTGTTTTTACGGGCAACTCCAATCCGGCCTTTGCAAAGAAAATTTGTGAATATCTCAATATTGAGATCGGCGGCGCCAAGGTAAAAAGATTCAGCGACGGCGAGGTCCAAATAGAAATTGATGAAAATGTCCGGTCCAAGGATGTTTTTGTTGTCCAGGCGACCTGTGCACCGGTGAACGATAATCTGGTCGAACTGCTGCTGATGATCGACGCCTTTAAGCGTTCTTCGGCAAGCCGGATAACAGCCGTGATTCCCTACTATGGCTATTCCCGGCAGGACAAGAAGGTTGCCCCGCGGGTTCCCATCAGCGCAAAACTGGTTGCAGACCTGTTGACGGTTGCCGGCGCCGAACGAATTATCACCATGGATCTGCACGCCGGACAGATACAGGGCTTTTTTAATATTCCGGTGGACAACCTGTTTGCGGCCCCGGTTCTGATAAATTATATCAAGAACAACTTTCATCAGGACCTGGTGATTGTGTCGCCGGATGCCGGCGGGGTTGAACGGGCCCGGGCGTTTGCCAAACGTCTGAATGCGGGGCTTGCCATCATCGACAAACGCAGAGACGCCCCCAATAAGGCAAAAGCCATGGCGGTTATCGGGGATGTGGCCGGAAAAACCGTCGTCATTCTCGATGATATGGTGGACACGGCCGGCACCCTGACACAGGCTGCCGGCGCTCTTGCGGAAAAGGGCGCGGACGAAGTTCACGCCTGCTGCGCGCACCCTGTTCTGTCGGGACCGGCTGTTGATCGGATTACCGCATCAGAATTAAAAAGCATTGTCGTTGCGGACACGATTCCATTGGGGAAGGCAGCCGCCGACTGCGCTAAAATAAAAGTACTATCGGTTACGGAATTGTTTGGAGAGGCGATTATCCGCTGCTATCGGGGGGATTCGGTAACGTCTCTTTTCGTTTGAAATATTATTTATACAGGGAGGTTTTTTACTTTGGAACTAATTGATCTTAATACAAATATCAGAACAAGTCGGGGAAATAGCGCCGCAAGGGTTTTGCGGAGCAAGGGACAAGTCCCAGCGGTATTATACGGTCCGGGAACAGAACCGGTACTGCTGTCCGTGAGCACCCTCGCGCTGGAGCAGGTGTTGAAAAAAAGTACGGCCGGTGAGGTGTTGGTGAATTTGACGATCCAGGATGGTGATACCGCCAACCGTACCGCCATGATCCGTGAAATGCAGACCCATCCGGTTTCTCGGAAATTTCTGCATGTGGATTTTTATGAAATCGCCATGGATCGCAAGCTCAGGGTGGGTGTGCCCATCTTAACCAAAGGAAAGTCAAAAGGGGTCGAATTGGGCGGCATTCTGCAGATTGTCCGGCGTGAAATCGAACTGCTCTGCCTGCCCCTTGAGATACCGGATTCAATCGTACTGGATATTACCGACCTGGATATCGGTGATGCCATCCATGTTCAGGATATTCCCTTAAAAGAGGGTCTGGAGCTGCCGGATGATGTCAATTTTACGATATTGACCGTTGCCAGCCCGATGAAAGAAGAGGAACCGGAAGAAGAAGTTGAAGAAGGCGTTGAGCTTGAAGGCGAAGAAGCCGAGAAAGAAGAGTCTGAATCGGAAGATGCGGATAAGGAATAGTCTGCTTTTCCTGTCGGTGCGCCCTGCCGTGTTTAAATCTTTTGGTCTCATGTCGCGCCTTGCAAAATGGGTATGGGCATGACACCAGACCTTTGCACCGCCACTTTGTTGCCCAATTTCGGCGTTAGGCCGGATGTGATCATGCGCAACGGGACCTGAACATGCCTTCGAAAGAAATTCGTCTGGTTGTGGGCTTGGGGAACCCGGGTGACGCCTACCATGAAACCCGTCATAATGCCGGATTTTTGGTTTTGGACAAGCTTGCCGAATCGTTCTCTATTCCCCTGGATAGAAAAAAGTTTGATGTGGTTATGGGGCGCGGATTGATTGGAACCCGTGAGGTGATTTTGGCAAA
Source organism: Desulfobacterales bacterium (assembly GCA_029211065.1). Classification (NCBI taxonomy): domain Bacteria; kingdom Pseudomonadati; phylum Thermodesulfobacteriota; class Desulfobacteria; order Desulfobacterales; species Desulfobacterales bacterium. The sequence goes on along the minus strand of JARGFK010000032.1, from coordinate 24,116 downwards.
ACCCCAAGCCTACATGAACCGCAGCGGCCCCCCTGTTTTAAAGCTTGCCAACTATTTTAAAATATTATGTGAGGAAATGTTGATCGTTCATGACGACATTGACCTCTCTTTTGGCAGAATAAAAATTAAAGAAAACGGCGGCCATGGCGGACACAATGGTTTAAGATCCCTGATCGATGCGTTTGGCGGGGGGGATTTTGGGCGGATCAGGGTCGGCATCGGGCGTTCCGAAGCATTTACCGTTACGGATCACGTTCTGGGGAAGTTTAATGCTGCGGAAAATAGCGTCCTTGACCAGATCATCGGCAAGGCCCGGGATGCAATTGTCACTATCTTCGATAAAGGCATTAAGGAAGGGATGAACACGTTTAATAACAGGACAGTTATTACCTGAATTCAGGGATGACATGCCCGGGGTCGCCCGATTGATGCTTTTTGTTCCGGTCATGGTTGCAGGCACCGTCATGACGACCGTTAAAGGGGGTGACGCATTAGCGTCGATCCCTTTTTTTAATTGATTATCAGTTGCAATAATGATATAAATAAAAATTGTTAGTTAAAATTTTGTCAGCGGACGGTCAGGAAAAAAACTGATAAAGGTGTATATATGGCTGGAAAAGTGACACAACCGAAAGTTTTAAATTCAAAGCAGAAAGCCAAAGTGTTTCAAACCGGTGATCTCGCTGTTTATCCGGCACATGGCGTCGGCCGCATTGAATCGATTGAAAGCAGGGTTGTCAACGGCGAAAAACACAATTTCTATATCATGAAGGTTCTTGAAAACGGCATGGTTATTATGATTCCCACCAGCAACGTGGAATCGGTGGGCCTCCGGGACGTTATCGGCAAGAAAGAAGTCAGTAAAGTTTACGAAGTAATGAAAAAGAGAGAAGACGGAACCGGTGAGAACCAGACTTGGAACCGCAGGTACAGAGAGTACATGGACAAAATCAAAACCGGTTCACCCTATGAAGTCGCCGAAGTCTTCAGGGATCTTTATCTGCTGAAGCTGACAAAAGACCTTTCTTTCGGCGAGCGCAAACTCTACGACACCGCCCAGGGCCTGCTGGTCAGGGAACTGTCCACCGCCAAAAATACGGACGAGGATACCATTCTTACTGAAATCAACTCATTATTTGCCTCCGACAAATAACGTTTCCCAAATGATAACCGATTGCGGTGCTTTTACCATTGTTGTCGACGCGATCGATGCCGGTAAGCGCCTGGATGTTCTGATTGCCGCCCGCCTTTCCCATCACTCCCGTTCCTTCATCGCCCATCTGATAGCCGACGGCCGGATACAGGTTCAGGGAAGAATAATGAAACCGGGTTACCGGGCTAAAAGCGGTGATCGGGTTGAAGGCATTATCCCGCCGCCGGAACCGCCGACGTTCAGCCCGGAACCCATTCCCATCGATATCCTCTTTGAAGATGAAGCGCTGATTGTCATCAACAAACAGCCGGGCCTGGTGGTTCACCCCTCGCCGGGACATGGCAGCGGCACCCTGGTCAATGCCCTTTTATATCATTGCCCGACCCTTGGCAGCATCGGCGGAAAAATCCGGCCGGGCATCGTCCATCGGTTGGACAAGGACACTTCCGGCGTCCTGGTGGTTGCCAAGAACGATGCGGCCCATCATGATCTCGCCGGACAATTCAAATCCCGGAAAGTTCAAAAGCATTATCTGGCGCTGGTTCATGGTCCGGTTAAGGCGGACAGTGGAACAATGGCCTTTTCCATCGGCCGGCACCCGGTTGACCGGAAAAAAATGTCCACCCGCAGCCGCAAGGCCCGGGGCGCCGAAACCCGCTGGAAGGTCAAAGAACGCTTTGACGGCGCGACCCTGCTGGACCTTGATTTAAAAACCGGACGCACCCATCAGATCCGGGTTCATTGCGCCGCCATCGGGCACCCGGTTGTCGGCGACGCTGTTTACGGCGGCGGCCGGCGCCTGGAGTTGTCCGGAAAAGGTAAAAGTGCTTTAAAGGCCGCCCGGCAAATGCTGCATGCCCAATGCCTTCAATTTACCCATCCGGCAGATGATAGGCCGATGTCATTTGAGGCCCCGCTGCCGGCCGATATGGCCGAGTTAATTGAGGCTCTCCGGAATCAGGTGAAACAAAATTTTACTTGAAACTTCCCTGCAGGAACTCGACTTGAGTTGTTCGGCCCTGAGTCATTGAACCTGAGGCTCATGACCGAAGGGCGCACAGCCGAAAGGTTCGCCGACAAGTTTTGTTGCAGGAAGATTTATTCTATGTTTTTCTACAATCTCGTTGGGACACCGAGGGAATTCAACTGATGAATACTGAGTCGAGAAAAGACAAGATGTTTACGCTGATTGGGAAAGGAGTCTCACCGGGACTGGCTAAAGGGAGGGCATTCGTCTATATAGACGTGCTTCAGCGAGACTCAGAACTCTATATAATAGACCGCGCCCAGATCGGTGAAGAGAAGGCCAGAATTGATAAGGCAATCAACGATGTACGGCAGAGCCTGGCTATTGATGCGAAGCAGATTGAGCGTAAGGTGGGCAAGCATTCGGCAGACATATTCCTCGCACAAAAGGCTATCCTGCTTGATTCCTCTGTTGTCATGGAATTAAAAAAAACATTGGAAGAGAAGCTAATCAATGCCGAGCAGGTGGTCAGAACGGTGTTCAGGCTCTTGGCCCGCAGATTCAGAGACATGAACAGTGAAATTCTACGGGAGCGAGGAGACGACATAGACGATTTGTCCCGAAGATTATTGTTGTCATTGGCCGGAATTCACGCACACAGCCTCGAGAACCTGCCTGCGAACACGGTGCTCGTCGCGCGTCGGTTGCTCCCTTCGGACACGGTGTTTCTCTCGCGTTCGTCCACTGTCGCTGTTCTTGCAGAGTTTGCCGGCCATGCAGCGCATGCGGCCCTTCTCGCTCGGGAACTCGACATCCCCTGTGTGGGCGGGATTCCCGAATTATTAGAAACTGTCCACACGGGAGACGTTGTGCTTTTGAATGGGGCCGAGGGAACGGCGGTGATCAACCCGGACGCACACGCCCTGCAAAGATACGAAATATCTCTTGACGAAGTGCGAAAACGCAAGGAAACGATGGCACAGGTCAGCCCCTTCGGAAGCACTGTTACCTTGGACGGTATTGAGGTCTCTGTCATGGCCAACGTCCGCAGCCGCGAAGATGTGGCGCTTGCGATGGAAGGCAGCGCTGACGGGATCGGATTGTTTCGTACAGAGCCTTTCTTTCTGTCAGCCAAGCACTTTCCCTCAGACAAAGAATTTGCTGAGTTTCTTCTTGACAGCCTCTACCCGGCACGAGGAATGCATATCGACGTTCGTCTTCTCGACATTGGCGCCGACAAGAATCCGATCTATCTCCATCTGCCACCGGAACCCGATCCCTTTCTGGGACGGCGTGGCGTGCGCGTGCTGCGTGAGTATCCCGACCTGTTGGAGGCGCTGCTGCGGGCTATGCTGGAAGTGTCTCAGCAATTTGGCATTGGGATTCTGATACCGATGGTAACCACGGAGAGCGATGTGGTTCAGGTCGCGGAGCGGTTTCATCAGTTGGCCGCTGAAATGGGCATTTGCGATTTGCCACGTATCGGTGCGATGATCGAGACCCCGGCAGCGGCATTGTCAATCCCTTCCCTGAAGAAACATGTGGACTTTTTAAGCATCGGCTCTAATGACCTTACGCAATACACCATGGCCGCCGGGCGAGAGAACCCCCTGGTCACCGAGTATTTCATTGACGACCACCCGACTATCCTGCGGCTCATCGAGATGGTGGTCAGGGAAGCCGGTGACACTCCCGTGTCGCTTTGTGGGGAGCTTGCGGGCCGTATCGATGTTCTCCCCAGGTTGCTGAAAACCGGGATCAGGTCTTTGAGCGTGGCCGCTGCATTGGTTCCGGAAGTGAAAAATGCCATAAGGAATTCAAGCACTTGACGACCTTCCTTCCCGGGCCGTCACGGGCAAAGGACCTAACCTATTTTAAACTATCCTTTTTGGGTTTTTTATACCTCAAAAAATAAAAAAGAGAAATGTTGTGATATTTGATTTTTCAGTTAGATATGGTAATAAATGGATTAAACTGAAACTTAAAAACCTGATAAAACAGTTTGAGTGCTCATCGTAAATACGATGCGTAGCTAATATTTGACAGGCTTGAAATGAACGATAACCCCGGGGGGACTGTTTTGGTAATCCCCCTGAGCGAAGAAATGCCGAGGCGGAACTGAGCCAGGGCTTTGAAGGGAGGAACAGCCAGGCGGAGGTTTGAATATGGTTGGTCGTGAAGCGAATAGAGCCAGCAGCAATGAGGAAAGGAAAAGTCCCGGTCGCTTGTGGCCCGATTGGTACCCGGAACTGGCAACTTTCCGGAATTCCGACAGCCGGAAAGCTTTCTGGCAACTGATAAACACGTTAGTCCCTTACTGCTGTCTTTGGTATCTGATGATCCGGTCGATTCAAATTGGTTACCCGTTCACGTTGACGCTGATTCTCATCCTGCCTGCCGCAGCGTTTCTGGTCCGGATATTCATTTTATTCCACGACTGTGTGCATGGTTCGTTCTTTAAATCGATGAGCGCCAACACATTCTTGGGCTACCTTTTAGGGGTGTTGGTGTTCACATCGTTTGAGGACTGGCGCTTCAGCCACCTTCGGCACCATGCGACATACGCAAATCTCGATGCGCGGGGATTTGGCGATATCTGGACCATGACGCGATCGGAGTATGAGGATTTGCCGAAGAGAAAACAGTTGCAATACAGGCTCTACCGCAACCCTGTGGTGCTGATTGGATTGGGCGTAATATTCAATTTTCTGCTCGGCAACCGGCTTCCAACCCGAAGGGTGAAGCGGAAGGAACGTATGAGCGTACTTTTCACCAACCTGCTCATCATTGCCGTGTTTTTGGTTGCCGCCCGGGTTATTGGGTGGCGGATCTACCTCCTGATCCAGTTGCCGGTGCTGTTGCTTGCCGGTGCGGCGGGAATCTGGCTGTTTTACGTGCAGCATCAGTTCGAGGGGGGGTATTGGGCACGAAAAAGCGAGTGGGAGCCTTTGCGCGCAGCCATGGAAGGCAGTTCATTCTACAAGTTGCCGGCTGTTCTGCGGTGGCTTTCAAGTAACATCGGTTATCACCATGTCCACCACCTGAGTCCCAGAATTCCCAATTATCACCTGAAAAAGTGTTACGATTCTGTTCCGGCGCTGCAAGCCAGGACGCCGCTCACAATCGTGAAAAGCCTTTCTTGTTTTCGACTGAAATTATGGGATGAGGAGCGGCAGAAAATGGTCGCTTTTCCTTGAAATGGTCAGTTTTCACTGAAAGATCAAGTTCTGGCATAGCAGGTTGCCAAGGGGCAAAGAAGGACCCTTCATAGGCGTATGCGTGGAATGCAGCCGGGACGTGCAGTTCAACCCTATAGACCGTGCCGCTCAATTCAACCGAAATGCTTTATTATTTTGCCCGATTTTAACATATTTCTATTTCGAATTATTTTTTCCAATTCTACATGATATCCCACTGTTCTTGAACAGGCTCCAGACTGCCAACAGTTATGTTTATTAAGATAGATCACACAGGAGGTACTCCTATGATAAATAGAAAAAGGTTTCGTTTCAGAATATTTATTCCTGTCTTTCCAAATTTCAACATCTATACCTCTTTGGCAAGCCACACAACTTCTATTGGACCAATCTATGTGGCAACAAATGCAAGCAAGCTGGATAACTGGGATGTTGAAATCATCGATGAGAATAATTGTCACGGCAGGTTCTACCCTAGGGATAAAAATAATTTGCTGGATCATAGGCAACTACAAAAAGAAAGACCCGCTGACGCAGTTGGTTTTTATGCTTCAATATCATCGACTGCCCCAAGGATTTATGAACTTGCAGCATTCTATAAAAGCGCCGGTGTAAAAACCGTCGCCGGCGGCAAACATGTTGAAGCATTAATTGAAGAGGCTTTAGATCATGATATTGATGTGGTCGTGTTGCGGGAGGGTGAAATAACGATTAAAGAACTGCTCTCAGCATGGGAAAAGAACCAGGATCTGTCCGACATTCAGGGCATTGCATTCTTAAAAGACGGAAGCGTCTATAAAACACCAGAAAGAGCATTGATACAAGACTTTGATATCCTTCCATTACCTGATTTTAATTTGATGCGATATGCTAAAATAAAACTATATCCAATTACGCGAACAAGGGGCTGTAATTCCAACTGTGAATTTTGCGCGGTTAAAGATAAAGCCAGATGTAGTTCTCCGGAAAATATGATGAACCAGATTCGGCATCTTGTCGAAACTCATGGGGCTCGCGAATTTTTTGAAGCAAGCGACCATTTTGCGGCAAATCGACAAGAAGCTATCGAATTTTGCAACCTACTGAAGGAATACCAGCAAAAATACAAAATAAAACTTAAAATAACGGTTCAAACAAGAATAACCGATGCAAAATATCCGGACTTATTGGAGGCGATGAAAAAAGCCAATATTCATAACGTCTGTATTGGGTATGAATCCCCTATTGACGAAGAATTAATTGCCATGAGAAAAGGATACTTGTCAAAAGATCTCATAAATTGGACAAACACATTTCATGAACATGGCTTTTTTATCCATGGCATGTTCATTTTTGGCTATCCCAGAAAATCTGATGTTTCACACAAAGTTATTCCGTTAAGCGAAAAAGCAAAATATTTCAAAGATTTTATCAAAAAAGCAAGGATTGATACGCTCCAGGTGTTGCTGACAATACCCTTGCCCGGCACAGATTTAAGGGAACGACTGATTCAAGAAAATCGTATATTTACGATTGATCGGGTGGGTTGGGAATATTATGACGGACAATACCCCCTTTTTATGCCTGACGATGGTTTGGAACCGGAAGAAATACAGCAGATTGTTGGAGATTTGATGTATAGATTTTATAATTTCAGCAATTTTTGGAAAATCTTAAAAAACATATTAATTAATTTCCCGGCGATTGTGTTTACGTCTGCATTTACAATCGTTGTCGGTAGAGTGAAATATATCACGCTGGCTTTTAATATATGGCACAGAAGATACTTTAGAAATTACATGTTGAGATTTGGCGGCTATTTTATCGTAAAAAACTGGTTTAAAACATTTAGGAAAGACGCATTTTTAGACAAACTTAAAATCGCAAAAAAGGAATTAGATGTTAAAAATGAAACAAAAATTTATTGAAGTTTTTGACAGCATCCTGGGTTCGATTCGTGAACCTTTAGTGGTTCTCGATCCTGATTTGAAAGTTGTAAAGGCTAATCAGTCCTTTTACCGGACGTTCAACGTCAAACCGGATGAGACCGAGGGAACATTAATATATGATCTTGGCAACCGGCAATGGAACATCCCAAAGCTGAGAGAATTGCTTGAAGATATCCTTCCTGAAAATACCGTATTCCATGACTTTGAAGTGGAACATAACTTTGAGGCAATCGGCCGAAAGATAATGCATTTAAACGCCAAGCGGATTTACAGAAAAACGAACCAGACCCAACTGATCCTTTTGGCCATTGAGGATGTGACGGAACGGGAAGATTATAAAAGAGATCTCGAGGTTCTTGTTAAAAATCGAACGGCCGAACTTGTCGTCGCAAGGGAAGCAGCGGAAAAAGACAAACAAACAGCTGAGACCGCCCTTTCAGAAATAAAAAAATTAAAAGATCAGCTGGAGGCGGAAAGGGCCTATCTGCAGGAAGAAATCAAACTGGAATACAACCATGAGAACATTATCGGTCAAAGCGACGGGCTCGAATACGTGCTTTACAAAGTTGAACAGATTGCCGCCAGCAATACCATCGTATTGATTCTTGGTGAAACCGGAACCGGCAAGGAGTTGGTCGCCCGGGCCATTCACGGGTTGAGCCAGCGCAAAAATCGGGCGCTGGTAAAAGTAAATTGCGCCACACTACCCGCAAACCTGATCGAAAGCGAATTGTTCGGTCATGAGAAGGGTGCTTTCACCGGTTCGCATTCCAGGCACTTGGGGCGATTCGAAGTCGCCGACGGCGCCACCCTTTTTCTGGATGAAATCGGCGAATTACCGCTGGAACTGCAACCCAAGCTGCTCAGGGTGATCCAGGATGGTGAGTTTGAACGGTTGGGCAGCTCCCGCACCATCAAGGTCGATGCACGGATTATTGCCGCCACCAATCGCAATCTGGAAGCGGAAGTCCGCAAGGGCCGTTTCCGTGACGATCTGTGGTACCGGTTAAATATTTTCCCGATTACCATGCCGCCGCTCCGGGATCGCATGGATGACCTGCCGCTGCTTGTGGATTTTTATGTCAAAAAGATTTCCAAGCGAATGGGTAAGGCCATTGGAATCATCCCGACAAGCGTCATGAATGCCTTACAAAATTATCACTGGCCTGGAAATGTCAGGGAGCTTGAAAATGTCCTTGAACGTGCGGTGATCAACTCGTCGGGTCCCAAGCTGCGGCTGGTTGATGAACTCAAAAAGCCGTTCAAGGATTTAAGTGCCAGCCAAAAAACTTTAGAAGCGGTTGAGCGCGAATATATTATTCGGGTGCTTGAGCAGACCCAGTGGAAAGTCAGCGGAAAAGACAGTGCAACCGAAATCCTCGGGCTAAACCGCAGCACCCTGCGCGCCCGCATGCGTAAATATAATATCCGAAAACCATAAATTCTCATTCTGAATTCAACCTGCCCTTATTTTCCACCCGTTACATCAGTGACTCGTAAAAAAGGGTCGTATTTGACCACTTGGGCAAATATGACCCATTTTTTATGGCTGTAAATGCCTTGCCTGCAAGTGTTTGTCATGTAAATTATTCCAATAAATCAGACTGATGGATGCGGAGACCCTTAGTGTCAGAACCCTGGCACATAAATTGAACTTATAAAACTATGAATCGCGCTGCAAAAGTATTTTCCGAACTACGGAGAAATTAAAGCAAACAGGTAAAACCATCTGTTAAAAAGGAGTAATCGCTATGAAAAAAAGAAATTTCGTTATCGGTCCCATCCACTTGACGGCTGAGAAGACGAGAACAATTCCGCTTCCGCCGATTGTAGGGGGTATTTCCCTCGTGGGCGGCATCTTGTTGCTGGTCGTGGGAAAGAAGAAGGGCTGAAGTAAAGAGCGCCTATCACGATGCAGCCTCAAAGTCCAAATAAGGCAGGGTGGTGATATGCTGCTTTCTGCACAACTGAACGGGCATGGGATGGAAACATCACTGTTCACAAAAACAGGTGGAACATGGGAAAGACTAAGAAAGAGACGAATAAATCTGTATCCTCAAACGCAGGACAAGCAAGATCCAGACGTATACTGTTGGCTGACGATAACAAGGCTATTCGGAACGTAGTTTCCGAGTTCCTTGAGTTCATAGGATATGAGGTGGCGCTTGCTATCAACGGCATTGAAGCTCTGGCTGTCTTTCTCGATAGAACTTTCGATTTGGTTTTAACCGACTTTGAGATGCCCGCCATGGACGGTTTGACCCTGGCCGGCCACATTAAAGAAAGATCCCCAAGGACCCCGGTCATACTGCTAACGGGCTCTGACAGTGAGGCTGTTCTGGAGAAGGTGAAAAGAGGGTCTGTAGACTCAGTCATATTCAAACCCTTTAGACTGGAAGATCTTCAAAGTACAGTCCAAGGAGCGTTGGCGTCCAGAGAACGAGGACCTGGAAGCGTGGGGCCGGGGGAAGCGTCTGGGCGCTTCTCAGAAGACCAAAAATCGCTTAGTGGCTTTTGAAAGTGAGGATTGACATTAATTTTGTAACTTATTTGTAGGATACGACTGTAAAGAGCTGCAGGGAAATTTTATTGACATGACGCAAGTTTTAAAAATGCATGGCACGTGGTCTAAGAAAAAAAGGAAAAATACGAATGCCATCTATTGAAAAAAAGGAACTGCTGGAAAAATTAAAAGGTAAGTTATCTTCCCGCTTAGGCTTTAAAAACCCCCAGGAGAAAAAGAAGGCATTGTCGCGCAAGTCTCATTTCAACCGCTGGTATCCCCTGTATCGTTATGGAAAGGAGCGTTCCCAATTTAATAATTTAAGGAGGTAAAGGATATGGGAATGAAAAAAATAATTTTTATGTTTTTGATACTGGCACCGCTCTCAATTTTTGCTTGTGCACAAGGTCCATATGACAGATCCATGGGTAACTGGGGCCATATGATGGGATACGGTTATGGTGGAGGATTTATGTGGCTAATAATTCTGGTCTTAGTCGGTGTTGTTATTTATTTTTGGGTTCAAGTTTCAAAATCAAAAGGCTCCGATGGTTCGATCATAGAAACACCTTTAGATATCTTGAAGAAGCGTTATGCAAAAGGTGAAATCGACAAAGCGGAATTTGACCGGAAGAAAAAGGACTTGGAATCATAAAGGACTTTTCAACAAAGGACCTGCCCCCGCTGGGATACTGCCCGTCCATTCGACGTGACGTCTCATCGTCCCATCTCCCAAATATTCTCCAAATCAATTCCTTATCCCTGCGAAAGATCCGACCGCGCCAAAGAGAGCAAGTCTGGCCATATATGACCATTGGTTATATATGGCCAGACTTTACAACCGCTCACCAATCCACAGGCGCTCCTTTTTATAAAAAACACATTAAAAAATCAGTGTCTTGTGTAAATAAACAGAGATCTGGCTTCCATGGCACGAAACTTGAACATCTAGATGTCAGCTATCAATTCGCTTAACCGTAAAAGGAGGTATCCAATGAATCAAGTGAGCAAAGATAAAATCACAACAGGTGTGTGGAGTGCTGTTGGTGGTGCAATTGTAACAATGATTATCGGCTTTGCCTGGGGCGGATGGGTTTTAGGAAGTAACTCTCTGAATATGGCTGAAAAAATGGCGCAAACTGCCGTTGCCGATCGTATGACGCCGATTTGTGTTGCGCAATTTAATCAGGATCCGGAGAGAGACAAAAAACTGAAAGAATTCAAAGAAACCGATTACTGGAAAAGAGATCAATATATCAAAGATCAGGGATGGGCAACAATGCCTTTTGAGAAGGAGCCTGATAGCCGTGTTATAGACAGCTGTTCCGCACTGATAATGAAAAATAGCCTATGAGCAACGACTGCCGGCATCGGCAAACGATCAATCCTTAAATTTTCAGAAGTGGCCCCTACCGGCGGATCTATAGTCTCGCTATCACGTGTTTTTACCGTGGAGTGTTCTGCTCTACGGCGAGGAGAGCTTTCATGATCATTGTCAGGATAAATATGAACGTACTTCCGGAAAAACAGCTGGAGGTTTCGCAAACGCTTCTCTCCATGATCGAGCCAACGGGAAAGGAAGCGGGTTGTCTGAGCTATGCCGTCTTTTGTGATATCGAAGACAAGAATCTTTTCAGCCTGATAGAGGAGTGGGAAACCCGTGAAGATCTGGAACATCATCTAAGGTCGCATCGATTCGGTGTTTTGCTTGGATCAAAGACCCTTTTATGTGAGCCATTGAAAATTCAAATCTTTACGGTCTCAAATTCTGAAGGAATCGAAGCTGTCAATTCCGTAAGAAAAAAAAGAAACTGACTGATCAATACTGTAGAATATGCAAACGATATATTTATTAAGATAAACATCACCGGAGCCGATCACCTCAGCCTACGCATTGGTCCCAGGGTCATCACTGGCAAAAATATCACAACAAAATTCAAGGAGGTATTATCAATGAAACCGGAAACTGAAGGGAAAGTTAAGTTTGGAAGTTGGGGGATAGTCGTTGGGGCAGTCATCGCAATAATCATCGGTTTTGCGTGGGGAGGCTGGACAACCGCCGGCACGACCCAAACGATGACTGCAGAGGCGGTTTTGGCGAGTCAGGCAGCGATCTGCGTCGCCCAATTTAAGAAAGAACCGAACCAAGAGGAGAAACTCAAAGAATTTGAGGAGGCAGGTTACTGGAAGAGATCTGAATTCATTGAAAAGGGCGGCTGGGATAAAATGCCCGGGCAAAAGAAGGCTGATTATGCTGTGAGCCGAGCATGCGCCGATGGGATTATACTTCTTGTCAAAAATTGAGATGGCTATTGCAGGTTGGCATATAAAAGAAAGAAACAAATATCTTCATTTCCAACGCGCTATTATTCACACGAAGCCCTATGCGACTTGAACCGAATTCCGAATAAGGAAAATAAAAATGGCGCCTAATGAAAAAAAAGAGCCGCTGGAAGATTTAAAAGACAAGCTTCGTTCCCTCTTCGGTCTTAAAGACCCGCAGAAACAAAAGGATGGCTTGCCCCCCAAGGCGCGTTTCAGCATATGGTATTTCCTGGTCGTGTTTCTTACGATCAGCTACCTGCAGCAAACCTATTTTTCTTCAAAAGTGGAATCGATCTCCTACAGCCAGTTTAAACAACACATCGCCCAAGGCAACGTGAATGAATTGATTATCGGCCCGGAAAATATAAATGGGATGCTAAAAGGAACGCCGGTCCAAAAGTTTACGACGCTTCGGGTGGATGATCCCAACCTGGTGAAGGATCTGGATGATCACAAGGTCAGTTACTCCGGACGCTATGAGAGTAAATTTCTGAGAGCGCTTCTCTCCTGGATCATCCCCATGGGCATTTTTTTCCTGATCTGGCGCTATGCCATGAAAAAGATGGGGCCGGGGATGGGGGTCATGTCTTTTAGCAAGAGCAAAGCCAAGATTTTCGCCGAGAGTGAGACTAAGGTCACTTTCGCCGATGCCGCCGGCATCGATGAAGCCAAAGAAGAACTCCAGGAAGTCGTTGAATTTTTGAGCACTCCGGAAAAATTCCAGAAGCTGGGGGGGAGAATTCCCAAAGGGGTGCTTCTGGTCGGCCCGCCGGGGACCGGCAAAACCCTGCTGGCCAGGGCCGTAGCCGGGGAGGCCAAGGTGCCTTTTTTCAGCATCAGCGGGTCTGAGTTTGTGGAGATGTTCGTCGGCGTGGGTGCAGCAAGGGTTCGCGATCTTTTCGCCCAGGCTGCCGGCCAGGCCCCCTGCATCATCTTCATCGATGAGCTGGACGCGTTGGGAAAAGCCCGGGGAATGAATGTCATGGGCGGTCATGACGAACGCGAGCAGACCCTCAACCAACTCCTGGTGGAAATGGATGGATTCGAAACGAACAAAGGGGTCATCATCATGGCCGCCACCAACCGGCCGGAAATCCTGGATCCGGCCTTGCTGCGGCCGGGGCGGTTTGACCGGCAGGTTCTGGTGGACCGACCGGACATCAATGGACGGGAAGCCATCTTAAAAATTCACTCCAAGAATGTGCTGTTAAGCCCCGAAGTCGATCTTCGCAAGATCGCCGGCCGCACCCCGGGCTTTGTGGGAGCCGACCTGGCCAACATCATCAATGAAGCCGCATTGCTGGCTGCCCGAAATGACAAAGAAACGGTAGAGTTGGCGGATTTCGACGAGGCCATCGACCGGGTGGTTGCGGGTCTGCAGAAAAAGAACCGGGTGATGAATGCTCAGGAGAAAGAGATTGTCGCCTTCCATGAGTCCGGACATGCGATTGTGGCCGAGTCTGTCGAGTATGCCGACCCGGTGCACAAAATTTCCATTATTCCCCGGGGGATCGCGGCGCTTGGATATACCCAGCAGCAACCCACCGAGGACCGCTACTTAATGACCCGCTCGGAACTGCTGGACCGGCTGGCTGTTCTCTTGGGCGGCAGGGTGGCGGAGGAACTGGTGTTTAAGGAAATTTCCACCGGCGCCCAGAACGACTTGCAGCGGGCCTCTGACATTGCCCGGTCCATGGTTACGGAATACGGCATGAGCGATCTCCTGGGGCTGGTGAGCTATGAGCGCCCACGCCAGGCGATGTTTCTTCCGGATAGTTTTTCTCCTAATAAAAATTACAGTGAGGCCAAGGCCGCCCAAATTGACGAGGAAGTCGCTCGGTTCGTCGAGGAAGCCCATCAGCGCGTGCGTAAAATCCTCTCTGAGCGGCGAGCTGTCCTGGATGATCTGGCCCATCTCCTTTCGCAGAAGGAAAGTGTGCAGGGAGAGGAGCTTAGAAGGATGCTGTCGGCAGCCAAACCGACAATTGCAGATTCGTCATCGGTTTAAAATAACTGGTAAAGGGTTGCATCAATATTGATACCATAGGAGGAAAAAATGGCAGACATATTGAAATATGATGTTCAGGCTTATGTCAGAGAACTGATCTCAAAGGAATTCGGATCTAACGACAAAAAATATAAAGCTCCTCCGGACAACCGAAAATTAAATGAGGGTGAGCTTCGGAAAGGGCAAAATCGATCCGTATGGAATTGTTCAATTAATTTAAATAAGGAGAACTAAAAATGTATACCACTATTGCCATTGTCCTACTGGTTGTCTTTTTCCTGTCCACAGCCATACGGATTTTAAACGAGTATGAGCGCGGGGTTATATTCCGGCTGGGGCGGGTTATTGCCGCCAAAGGGCCGGGATTGATCATACTGATTCCGGTTGTCGATAAGATGGTCAAGGTAAGCCTGCGTCTTCTGGTCCTGGATGTGGATCCTCAGGATGTTATCACCCGTGACAATGTCTCAGTGAAGGTAAATGCCGTTATCTACTTCAGGGTCATTGATTCGGTCAAGGCCATCATCGAAGTGGAAAATTATCAGTATGCCATGTCCCAGCTGGCCCAGACAACCTTAAGAAGTGTTTGCGGCCAGGCCGAGCTGGATGAACTGTTGTCGGCCCGGGAAAAAATAAATTCAGAGCTTCAGGAAATACTCGACACACACACGGATCCCTGGGGAATAAAGGTTGCCACGGTGGAGCTCAAACACATCGATCTGCCGCAGGAAATGCAGCGGGCCATGGCCAAGCAGGCTGAAGCTGAAAGAGAACGGCGCGCCAAGATAATCAATGCCGAAGGCGAATTTCAGGCAGCCGCAAAGCTGGCCGAAGCCGCAGTAATCATTAGTGAGCATCCCATGGCGCTGCAGCTCAGATACCTCCAGACCATGCGGGAGATGTCGTCCGAGCAGAACACGACCACCATTTTCCCCTTTCCCATGGATCTGTTCACGCCGCTGCTCAAGTTAATGGATAAAAAATAATTTGAAAAGAAAGAGGGATGCGATGGGCGACAAGGGGAAAAAAGATAAAGCTAAACGAGAAGAACAGAAAAAAGGCAGCGGTTATGACATCTGTTATTAAGTATTATGAGGGAATCGACTCGGTTGCCGTCATCGGCAACTATCTGCCCCGCCAGTGCGGTATTGCAACTTTCACCACGGATCTGGTTGAAGGCTTATCCGCGGAAGCCACCGGTATTTACTGCTGGGCGGCTGCCATGAACGACAAACCCGAGGGATATCCTTATCCGGAAAAAGTACGCTTCGAGATCAACCAGAACAAGATGAGCGATTACAGCGTCGCATCTCAATTTCTCAATATCAGTCAGACGGATATTGTCTGTGTGCAGCATGAATTCGGTCTTTTTGGAGGTCCGGCCGGCAGCCATCTGCTGAAACTATTGGGTGATCTGCGCATGCCGGTGGTGACGACGTTACACACGGTTTTAAAGGACCCCGCGCCGGAATACCATGACGTCATGTGCAAGCTGTCCGATTTATCCGATAAACTGGTGGTGATGAGCCATAAGGCAGCTGATTTCCTAAAAGATATCTATGCCGTGCCCGAGGAGAAAATTGCCTTTATCCATCACGGCATTCCCGACACGCCGTTTATTGATTCAAGCTTTTACAAAGACAAGTTCGGTGTGGAAGGCAAAAAAGTGCTGCTCACATTCGGCTTGCTTTCCCCAAATAAGGGCATCGAAAATGTATTGCAGGCGCTTCCGGCGATCATCAAAAAACATCCGGATGTGGTCTATATTGTCCTGGGTGCAATCCACCCGCATATTTTGAAGTCGCAGGGGGATGCATACCGTATCATGCTGCAGCAGCTCGTGCGCAAACTCAATATCGGCGAGCATGTCATTTTTCAAAATCGTTTTGTTGAACTAAAAGAGTTATGTGAATTTCTCGGCATCGCCGATATTTACGTAACCCCTTATCTTGAAGAAGCCCAGATTACCTCCGGGACCCTTGCCTATGCCATGGGTACCGGCAAAGCCGTTATTTCAACCCCGTACTGGTATGCCACCGAGATGCTTGCCGAAGGCCGGGGCCGAATTGTGCCCTTCCGCAATCCGGAAGCCATGGCCCAGCAAATTATCGAACTTCTGGACAACGATGTTGAACGGCACGCCATGCGCAAAAAAGCCTATACATTCAGTCGTGACGCGGTCTGGAAGGAGGTATCCCGAAAATACCTCCAGGCTTTCAGTGAGGTGCAGCAAAACCGCACCCGGCACCCCCGTCCCCGGCATTCCTATGTTGAAAACATCAAGGCCATCACGAATTTTGAGCTTCCGGAGATCAAGCTCGATCATCTGAAGGCCTTTACCGATGATACCGGCATCCTGCAACATGCCACCTATACCATTCCCGATCGCAGCCATGGCTACTGCACTGATGATAATGCCAGAGCGCTGCTGGTTGCCGCCATGGGTCAAAAATGCCTGCCGGCAAACGGTTTGGGGCTTGATGGTCTCAGCGGTCATTATCTCGGATTTCTTCTGTATGCCTATAATGAAAAAAATGGGCGCTTTCGCAATTTCATGAATTATTCGCGGCAGTGGATAGAGGAGATCGGGTCCGAGGATGCGCATGGCAGAGCGCTCTGGTGCATAGGAAAGGCAGTGGCTTTTCTTGACGACCCCGGGCAGCTTGCAATGAGCACAACCCTTTTCAACAAGGCACTTCGAGCTGTCGAGAATTTTTATTCACCCCGCGCCATCGCTTTTTGCCTGATTGGCATGAATGCTTATCTCGATAAATTTTCCGGCGACAGTGATGTGCGCAGAATTCAGGAAGTCCTTGCCGGCAGGCTTTTCAATCAGTTTAAAAACCATGCAACAGACGATTGGCCCTGGCTTGAGAACGCCTTGAACTATGCCAACGGCAAACTGCCGCATGCCCTGATGGTGTCCGGCAAGCGGATGCATCGCAACGACATGATCGATATGGGACTCAACTCCCTCAAGTGGCTGCTTGCCATCCAAACCGAAGACAATCACTTTGTGCCCATCGGCAGCAACGGATGGTATGAAAAAGGCGGACCCAGGGCCCGCTTCGACCAGCAGCCCGTCGAAGCCCATGCCATGGTCGAGGCTTGTGTGAAAGCCTTTAACGTCACCCGGGATAAAACATGGTTCGACAATGCAGTTATGTGTTTCAATTGGTTTCTCGGCCACAATGACCTGAATATGCCGCTCTATGATCCCAAGACCGGCGGCTGCCGCGATGGGTTGATGGCGGACGGCATCAATCAGAATGAAGGCGCCGAATCTTCCCTTGCCTGGCTGCTTTCGCTGATGACATTGCAAAAGCTTTATGCCGACGAGATTTTAAACCAGCCGCTGTCACAGAAAACCTTTTAACAAAAGGATCAGCCATGCACATTGCCATACTTTCGCCCATTGCCTGGCGCACGCCGCCGCGTCACTACGGCCCCTGGGAGAGCGTGGCGTCACTTTTGACCGAAGGATTGGTTTTGCGCGGTCATGATGTGACCTTGTTTGCAACCGCGGATTCCCGGACCAGCGGCACGCTGCACGCTGTTTGCCCGCGGGGTTATGAAGAAGATCGCGCACTCATTCCAAAAGTATGGGAGTCTCTGCACATTTCCGAACTCTTTGAGCATGCCGACGCATACGACATGGTCCACAACCATTTTGATTTCCTGCCGCTGACCTATACCGGCCTGACCACCACCCCGGTGGTGACCACCATCCACGGCTTTTCATCGCCCGGGATTCTGCCGGTTTACAAGAAATACAACGGCAAGGCGTTTTATGTTTCCATCAGCGATGCCGATCGATCGCCGGATCTTGATTATATCAAAACCATCCATCACGGCATTGATGTCCGGCAGTTTGATTTTCAGCCTGCTCCGGACGACACCCTGCTGTTTTTCGGGCGCATTCACAATGACAAGGGCGTCCGGCAAGCGATCGAAATCGCCGGGGCCTGCAGTAAAAAGCTGATAATGGCGGGTATCATCCAGGACCAGGCTTACTATAACCAATATGTCGCCCCTCACATAGACAACGACAAGGTGGTTTATATCGGCAGCGTCGGACCCGTTGAGCGCAACCGGCTGCTCGGCAAAGCCTGCGCGCTATTGCACCCGATACAGTTTGATGAGCCTTTCGGTCTGTCTGTGATCGAATCCATGGCCTGCGGTACGCCTGTGATCGCCTTTGATAGGGGCAGCATGCCTGAACTTATCGAAAACGGCAAAAGTGGTTTTTTGGTCAACACTGTGGACGAGGCTGTTAAGACGGTTGGACGTATTAGAGAGATTGACCGCGCAACCTGTCGTCGCCATGTTGAGCGGCATTTCACAGTCGACCGCATGATCGCGGAATATATAAAGGTCTATGAAATGATTTTACAGGACAAATCCATATGAAAATGCATCATCCAGTCATCAAACGGTTTAAAAAAAATCCCATCCTGACAAAAAAGGATGTGCCGTATCCGGTAGCTACTGTTCACAATGCGGGCATCGTCAAACACAACGACCGTTACATTATGCTTTTCAGGTCGCATCTGCTGAACGGGCGCTCCATCATCGGCAGGGCCGACAGCGAGGATGGTTTTTCATTTACGGTTCATCCCAATCCCTTTCTGATACCTTCAACGGACAATATTTTTGCCGAATATGAAGCGTTCGGGGTCGAGGATCTTAGAATTTGCCCCGTAGCGGGAGAATATCTGCTGACCTATAGCGCCTATTCCCGTCACGGCGTGCGGATTGCCCTGGCGCGCACCCGGGATTTTGAAAAAGTGGAACGCATTGCGCTGATCACCCAGGCCGATCTGCGCAATGTGGTCATTTTTCCTGAAAAGTTCGGCGATCGGTATGTGCGTCTGGACCGGCCGCATTCCGAAATTTCGTCCTGGTCGATCTGGATTTCCTATTCTCCCGACCTCGTGCACTGGGGTGATTCCCGGGTGATTATGAAACCGATGGCCTATCACTGGGATGAAATGAAAATCGGGCCCGGCGCACCGCCATTTAAAACCGAGAAAGGCTGGCTTCATATTTACCATGGCGTTTTTAAGACCATGTCCGGAACGGTGTATCGTCTCGGCGCGGCCTTGCATGACCTTGGTGATCCGGCCAACATCATCGGCGTTTCCGATCAGTGGATATTGCAGCCGGAGGACCCTTGGGAGGTAACCGGCTATGTCCCCAATGTTGTCTTTACCTGCGGCGCTGTTCCGGAAGACGACGGTACGGTAAAAATATACTGGGGCGGAGCGGATTCGGTCATGTGTGCCGGCACGGCCGTCATTGATGAATTGGTAGCGCTCTGCCTCTCGGTTTCCCGGCCACCGATGTAGATGCGCATTGTCGTGTGATCGCAGACCGGAGATTCAACATCGAGGATAGGCTGGAATTGACAATTCACCAAAATTAACAGACTTACAACGCTAAGGACACAATAATATGCACCCTGAAAAACGTCAAAAGCTGAAAGTTAAAAGAAAAGCGAATAAGATCGTAGGGGATACTTCACGGGTGATCACCCGGCTTCATCTTCCCGATGAGAGCTATCGCATCTCTAAAATAATTCAACGGATAATGCGCTTGCCGGATGCGGCGGCCGAAAATTTAATTGCACAAATAATGATCGACTTTTCCGGAAGGCACGCAGACATCGGGCACATTTTTGAGCGGCATTTAAAAGAAGTGAAAGCTTATCTTCCCCGGGATGCCATGCTCAGCGATGTCCAAAAGGCCCTCATCGGCGCTTACTTTACCAAGGAGTACTCTATTGAATCGGCCGCTCTTTTCAACCCTTCCATCGTCCCCCATCCTGATCAAAGCCATCTGAACAAAGGCAGTTTACGCTTTATCATGAGCCTGCGGGCAACCGGGGAAGGCCATGTTTCGTCAATTGTATTTCGCAGCGGCATCCTTGACCGCTACAATAGGATTCTCTTCGATCCGATCAGTGATTTTGTAGAAACGCCGGACCTCCAATTAGACCCGGTTTACAAGCTCAATCCCTTCCAGCGCAAGCTCAATGAAATGGGGGCCGGCAATGAGATAACCGCCCATATTCTTCATCAGCTGTCGGAAAATTTTACGTATAACGAATTAATAGAAAAAATCGAAATACTTCGCGCAAAACCGCAATTTTCAATAACGATCCAAAACAGAACCTTCGAAGTGATATGCTGGCTTGCGGATTCCAACTACGAGGTGAGTTTCCACCCCGATCACAGTATATCCGAACGGGTGATCTTTCCCGTTTCGAAAAACGAAAGCAGGGGCATTGAAGATGCCCGTTTCGTTCAATTTTTCAATGACAACGGGGAGGTCGTCTATTATGCGACCTATACCGCTTACAACGGCATTACAATATTACCGCAGTTGATTGAAACAAAGGATTTTATCAGGTTCAACATTTTAACGCTCAACGGTAAAGCCGTACAAAACAAAGGCATGGCGCTTTTTTCCCGGAAAATCGGCGGCCGTTATGCCATGCTCTCGCGCCAGGACGGTGAAAACAATCATATCATGTTCTCAGACAATATCCATTTCTGGCAGAAGTCCCAAATCATCCAGGAGCCTGAATATTCCTGGGAATTCATCCAGATCGGCAACTGCGGGTCACCCCTTGAAACCAATGAAGGCTGGATCGTGCTCACCCACGGTGTCGGGCCCATGCGTCAGTATTGCATCGGCGCCATACTGCTTGATCTTGAAAATCCGACAAAAGTCATCGCCTGCCTGGATGAGCCGTTGCTTGCCCCGCATGAGAAAGAGCGTGAGGGATATGTACCCAATGTTGTATATTCCTGCGGTGCGCTAATTCATAATAACAAATTGGTCATCCCTTACGCCATGTCTGATGTCAATTCCGGTATAGCAACCGTTTCAGTCAACGATTTGCTTAACTGTATGCATGCGGCAGCTTAGCGGTTTTAAGATTGGTGCACGTAAAACTTCACACGGTTGATCAAAAGGGTTGAGACGAGCGACTAAGGAACAAGAGATATGAAATCATCCTTGAGCTAAAAAATAACCCAAAACGGTGAACGCGAGATGGAACAGACATTGATAAAAACAATGGAACTCAGTAATGGTTTGAAATTAGACTTTTATGACATTTCCCGCAAACTGGCCGGTGACCGGTGGTACGTTGGGATGATTGCGCGGATCGATATTCCATTAACCGACTCGCTGTTAACCAATCAACAGCTTTCAAATTACAGTGTCGTGGAAATTAGAAATACTCTGGGGGAAGCCGTACGTTTCCAACAGAAAAGGGAACGCCACTATATCGACGAGCGGGAAAAAGACGCGGTGCTGCACGGATTGATGGATTCTTTTATCAAAAGTACGTTAAATTATTTTTCCCATCCTGATTTTCCCGACAAGTATGTTCTCAAA
Source organism: Desulfobacterales bacterium (assembly GCA_029211065.1). NCBI lineage: Bacteria > Pseudomonadati > Thermodesulfobacteriota > Desulfobacteria > Desulfobacterales > Desulfobacterales bacterium. The sequence continues at coordinate 2,628 of JARGFK010000032.1, read as the reverse complement.
GAATTTCAAGCATACCTGAAACGACAGACTTGGTGCCAAAATGATCACCGTGGATAAGCATTGTCGTTGCTGGCAAGGAGTCCTCGGCCTTAGTTAGTAGTATGCTTGATAATATTAATGGATAAACGGGAGATACTATTATGGGTATTTTTATAAGGTGGCTTGTTTTAACCATTGCGATCATAATCGCATCTTATCTGCTTAATGGAATACGTGTGAGCGGGTTTTTGTCCGCACTCTCTGCAGCCGCCATATTGGGAATCCTAAACGCCTTTTTTAGGCCAATATTAATCATGCTGACCCTGCCGCTAAATATCATGACCTTAGGGATCTTTACCTTTGTGATAAACGCAATCTTACTATTGATGGCTTCAGGTGTAGTTTCCGGTTTCGAGCTCGATGGGTTTTGGCCTGCTTTATCTGGTTCACTCCTGATAAGCATTGTTAGTTGGGTTTTGAATTCTTATATAAATGAACACGGCAAATGGGAATATAAAAAAGCTGACAATGAAAGCGATAGAGACAATTAAGCAAATTTGTATGATTAAGGCTGTAGATATCTCAGAATAATGCGATAATTTATGAGCTTGGGAAGCCGGCAATTCTCTTTTTTTCTCGTAAAAAAACAAAAAGCCCTGTCGACTTCATAGTGACAGGGCTTCAATATCAATCGTGTTTTCCCGCTATTAAAACTAACTCATTAGCGGGTCATCCGGCTTCAATTATTTTGCTTGTTTTTTTCTTCCTTCTTTCCTAATACTTCTATATAAGCTTCATTTGCAGGACAACCTTTTTTCCAATGTTCAACTACCCGTTTGCCTATAAATGAATTTGGATATTTCCTTCCAAAATTACATCCAGGGCAAACAGCACTCCAATACGCCATAGCTTTTTTCTTCATCGTAATGATCTCCCTTTTACGGAGGTTTACATCATTTCATCCATTTCGCCGCCCATTCCTTGAGCGCCCGGATGCGCCCCCTTTTTTTCTTTGGGTTTTTCTGCAACCATGGCCTGGGTGGTCAGCATGAGTGAAGCCACACTGGCTGCATTTTGTAGTGCGAGACGGACCACTTTGGTCGGATCCATTACACCGGCTTTCAACAGATCTTCATAGGCGTCCGTTTCGGCATTGTAGCCGAAAGCGCCCTCGCCGTTTTTGACTTTAGCGATGACGACGGAACCTTCAGAACCGGCATTGTTGGCAATCTGACGCAGTGGTTCCTCCATGGCGCGCATGACAACTTTCACCCCCAGCTTTTGATCGGCTTTGATTCTCATTTTCTCCAGCGCGGACAGACAGCGAACCAGCGCCACCCCTCCGCCAGGCACGATCCCTTCCTCTACAGCCGCACGGGTTGCATTAAGGGCATCTTCGACCCGGGCTTTTTTCTCCTTCATTTCCGTCTCTGTGGCTGCCCCCACGCTGATCACCGCCACCCCGCCGATCAGTTTGGCCAACCGCTCCTGAAGTTTTTCACGATCGTAGTCGGAGGTGGTTTCTTCGATTTGAGCTCGAATCTGCTTCACCCGGCCCTCGATGGCCGCGCGCGAACAGGCGCCGTCGACGATGGTGGTGTTGTCTTTATCGATGTTAATCCGTTTGGCCTTGCCGAGGTCTGCAACCGTTACACTTTCCAATTTGGTTCCTAAATCCTCGGAGACCACCTGACCGCCGACTAAAACGGCTATGTCTTCCAGCATCTCTTTTCGTCTGTCGCCGAAACCCGGCGCTTTAACCGCGGCTACCTGCAGGGTGCCTCTCAACTTGTTGACAACCAGTGTCGCCAAAGCTTCGCCGTCTATATCTTCCGCAATGATCAGGAGCGGTTTGCCCATTTTCGCGGTTTGTTCAAGGATGGGCAAAAAATCTTTCATGTTGCTGATCTTTTTCTCGTTGATCAGAATGTAAGCATCTTCCAGAGTGGCGACCATCTTTTCGGCATTGGTCACAAAATATGGCGATAGGTATCCACGATCAAACTGCATGCCTTCAACAACTTCAAGTGTTGTTTCCATGCTTTTGGCTTCTTCAACGGTGATGACCCCTTCTTTACCGACTTTATTCATGGCCTCGGCAATGATTTTGCCGATGGTTTCATCATTGTTCGCCGAAATGGTGCCGACCTGGGCGATTTCGCGCTGGTCCTGGGTGGGTTTGCTCAAATTTTGAAGTTCTTTCACCACTACTGCTACCGCGGCATCAATCCCCCGTTTAATGGCCATGGGATCATTGCCGGCCGCCACCAACTTCTGCCCCTCTTCATAAATAGATCTGGCCAAAAGCGTGGCAGTGGTGGTGCCATCACCGGCCGTGTCACTGGTTTTGCTGGCGACTTCCTTTACCATCTGGGCGCCCATGTTTTCGAACCTGTCTTCCAATTCGATTTCTTTGGCCACTGTGACGCCGTCTTTGGTGATCGTCGGCGAACCCCATGATTTGTCGATGACGACATTTCTTCCTCTGGGACCCAAGGTAACAACAACCGCATCCGCAAGGATTCGTACCCCGTTCAGCATCGCTTCACGGGCTTTCATGTCATATTTTATTAAACTGGGTATGCAGTTAACTCAACCGCCCACTATATGTAGAGGGTTACCTCCAATAATCATTTGGCGCGACACAGG
>JARGFK010000031.1 GCA_029211065.1 Desulfobacterales bacterium | reverse complement strand
GTGGACATCCCCCGGGGCATGCCGGAAAACCCCCTGAGCCAGGCGGAACTTTTGGAAAAATTTAAATCCTTAACACTGGGTATTATTGGAACAGACAGACAAAACCGGACGGCTGAATGTGTATTAAATCCTGAAAACGATGAGAATATTTATTCCTTGTTACAAATTTAATAGCGTAATGTAGCAACCTTAAAGGAATGGTGCCGCATCGGTTTTTCCTGGTTTGTTGTCTTCAATTTTTTTTGCTGAAAACTCAGATGAAGACTTATATCTGTAACGGATCGATCTCTGCGATCTCAAGATCTTCATCCGTGATCTCCGGCATGATCGGATTAACCCCGTCGTATTCTTTGGTTCCCACAAATGTTCGCCCGCAGCCGGGACAGCCTGAATCGACGCCGTATTTCATTGTCAGTTCGCGCAGGTTGCGGTAGCAGTAGATCAGATATTCCGGGCTGGGCACCGGATGCTTTTCTAGATGCGTGCCGGGGATCGGCCGGAATATGCCCAGGCGCGGGACCACACCCATCTGACACAGATGTTCCACTCCGGCAACGGTGCTTTCTTTGGACTCCAGTCCGGTAACGATAATGGAATAGGTCTTGTTGGGACCGCCCCGCTGAGCCGCGTACTTGAGCATCCGGGTGAAATGCGCATGCGGCACTTTCCGGTCCACTTCCTCATTTTTTCCCGGACAGATTTTAGCATACAATTCAGGGTCAAATACCTCGATATCGTAGCCGATCTGGTCGGCGCCGGCATCAAACAGGATATCGATGTATTTTTCTTCCTCCGGCGGGCAGATGGACAATCGAATCCAGATATCAAACCTGGATTTGATCTCGGATATCAGTTTGGCATATTCTTCGTGCCCACGCCCCGGGGGAGGAAATGTACCGGCATTAATGCCCAGGTGCTTTACATCGCCGCCTTCAACGGCGGCCTGAATGACTTCTAAAACATCCTCGTTGCTTTTGCGGTAAAGTTCATCCCGCTTCATGCTCAAACCGATGCCGCAAAATTTACACTGTTTTTCTTTATAGTTGACCAGTTCATCGTCCCGGTAGTATCCCCAGAACCAGCAGCGGTTATCGATGGCCATCGCCAGAAAATCTCCGGTCACAACCCCGATCTTTTCCATGGGGTTTCCACTGCTGGTTGTTTTGCCATAGAAGCTGGGCCGGGGAAACGGGGTCACTTTCTGCACAATGACCCCATTTTTCGTTATAATCGGTTGTTGTTGTTCATCAATGGTCAGAACAAACGGCGAATCTTTATAGTGATAGGGAAACCGTTCCCCTTCGATGGCGGGACTGACATAGACGCCTTTTTCAAGTTTTAAATCAATGCCGGTGCTGGTGGGTCCGGTTCTGGTCCAGAGCGGCTCTTTTAAAGAACTTCCCATTTGCTTTGAAAATTGAGTATCCACTTTAATACCACGGCTTAACAATTCCAATCGCAAGAGGGCGGGATTGTAATTTTTCTTTTTTTGGCTGCTCACTTTTTCCTCCATTGGTGAATTCGTTTGATATTTTTAAAACCGGTTATGTGGCAGATTCTCCATGCCCCAGCGGTTACAAACAGAACAAAATAATGATTGGTATTTTGGTTCTACCAATTCAATAAATAAAAGTCAAGTGAATACAAATATAAAAATATGCTATATTTTCTATTGTTTATATTATTTAAACATTTTATGGATTTTTCTAATCGTTGATGCTAAAGTGGTTCATATTTTAAACCTTTAGCGATTTACCGGAACCATTTTATGTTCACTAAAATTGAAACAAAAAAAAAGAGCCACATTGCCGCTGAGATGCTGATTGAGACCATCAAAAAGCAAAAATTATCACCGGGCGACAAACTGCCGCCGGAAAGAGCCATTTCCAAGGAGATGGGCCTCAGCCGCAATACCATCCGGGAGGCGATATCCGCACTCCAGATAATGGGTATTCTAGAAACAAGACACAGCCAGGGAAACTATATCGTTAATTCCGTCGACAATAACAATTATGACACGCTCATTTCCTTGATATTTAAAAATGAAGAAGACCCCTTTGCATTAATTGACGCCAGAATTGCATTTGAACCCGGGGCTGCGGTTCTTGCAAGCCGCACTGCTACAAAAAAGGATATACTGAATTTATCGACCTGTTTTAAACGCATTCAGAAAGCCATTTTGGCGAATGATATTGAAACCTATCGTCTTGAAGATCATGCGTTTCATTTGCGAATCGCTCAAATTACCCGCAATCCGCTGGTTGTAAATACCATCTCTTCCCTGCTCAATGCTACGAGCCAGCCCCTCTGGCAGACCATGAAAAAGGCCCTATCGGACACCAGATTGCGGGATGATAGAATCAAGGAACATGAAGCCATATTTCAGGCAATTGCCGACCGGGATGAACCGGCAATCCTCACTGCCCTCCGGACGCACCTTGAAAATTCCAAAGCCCGTTTTTTGCCGGAAGATGAAACCGATTAAATATAGAAAGGATAATTCGGAAAACTGAGATGAATCTCTCATTTATAGGCTTTGGGGTTGCCGGATACGGTCTGGCCAAAGGGTTGAAAGGCGCCGGCATTAAAGAAATTTACTTTATCGACACCCAGCGGGACACCCCTCCCTTCAGCGAAACCATTAGAAAACGCGCGACAGAGATAGATGCGATTTACCTTGACCGCATTCAAAAGCTGGCCGAAAAAACCGACATCATGATCTCCTGTGTTACCGGATCGGTCGCTTTATCCATCGTCGAGCAGACCGCCCCCTATCTGGACAAAAACAACCTTTACATCGATGTGAATGCAACTTCGCCGATGGTTAAGGAACAAATTGCAGCCGTGATCGAAAAGTCCGGTGCTGCCTTTGTTGATGCCGCCATGATGGGTCCGGTTCCGACTTTTCTGCACCGCGTGCCCATTCTTGCCTCCGGCAGCGGTGCCGCCCGCTTTAAGGCGGTTATGGAACCTTACGGCATGCAGATCCATTCTCTGGGGGATAAACCCGGAAAAGCGTCAGGGATCAAGATGTTCCGCAGCATCTTCATGAAAGGGCTTGTTGCCCTTTTAATTGAAATGCTGATGGCCGCCCGCAAATACGAGGCAGAGGCTATTGTCCTCCGGTCAATAGCGGAAACGATAGACAAAACCAATTTTATGGAGACCGTACAAACCATTTTTCCAAAAGGAATCACCAGCGCCGAACGCATGACCCATGAAATGGAAGAAGTCATCGAAACACTTCAATTTCTGAATCTTCCATCAGATATGACCCGGGCCGTCCGTGAAAAGCTGGATTGGTGCAGCCGCCTTGGCCTTCGTGAAGAATTCGGCGGCAATGTCCCGGAATCGCTTGATACGGCCCTGCGTGCCCTGGAAGACAAGGCCGTCCGAATGCCACAAGACGCATCTGATTGATATTCAAATGCGTATCAGGCTTTCTCAGATAAATTTTAAACCATAAAAGGGAGGGTTAAGAATGAAAATTACCAATGTTAAAAATTACACGGTTCATCCAGGTTGGCGTAAGAATCTGATCTATGTCAAAATTGAAACGGACGAGGGCATCCATGGCTGGGGCGAAGCCTACACCCAGTACGACCGGGACCGCGCCGTCACCGCCCACATTGAAGAACTCAGTCGTTATCTAATAGGCCGTGATCCTTTCGAGATAAGACATTTAAGAAGGATCGCTTTTGACGATTATGCCCAGCGCCGGGGGTCCCTTGAATTCTACAGCTCTTTTTCGAGCATCGAGATGGCCCTGTGGGACATCGTGGGGAAAGCCTGCGGACAGCCCGTTTACAACCTTCTGGGGGGCCCTGTTCGGGACAAGGTCCGCGTATATCCCAACGGCTGGAGTTATAAAATGCATAAAGTGGAGGACTATGTCAGTGCCGCCCGCAAGGTGGTCGAAGAGGGTTTTGACACCATGAAATTCGACCCACTACCGCGCCCCTGGAGGACCTTTGTTCCTAAAGAACACATCCGGCATGCCGTCAACGTCGTCAAGGAGGTACGCAAGGCCGTCGGACCGGATGTCGACCTGCTGCTGGACATCCACCGACGTCTGGCGCCGATGCATGCCATTGAATTGGCCAAGCGGCTGGAGGAATTTGAGCCGTACTGGTTTGAAGAGCCCTGCCAGGCTGAAAACATCGAGGCGATTGCAGAGGTGCGCCGCAATACGCGCATACCCATCGTCACCGGCGAAAATATCTTCACCAAGGCGGGTTTCAGGCCGGTTTTCGATTACCGTGCTGCAGATATTATCAATCCGGATGTGACTAACTGCGGCGGCATTCTGGAGCTGCTGGAAATAGCCGCCATGGCCGAGCCCTATTTTGTTGCCGTTTCTCCCCACAATTACAATTCAACCCTGCTGGGATTATCGGCCACCGTGCATGCCTCGGCCTGCATGCCGAACTTTATTATTACCGAGTACTTCCTCCCCTTTGTCGAACTGGGTGACATTATCTGTAAAAATCAGCTCAAGCCGGTTGACGGATACATCCACCTGCCCCAGGAACCCGGCCTGGGTCTGGAAATGGATGAAGAGGCCCTTGCAAAATACGCCTACAAACAATTTCCATTAAGAAAACTGCCGCTTCCCGAGGATGACGGCCGCATCGGCGGATTTTAACGACCATCGGTTCATGTCCAAACATAGAGAGCGTAACCGTGCGGCATAACAGTTGCGCTCTCTGTTTTTATAATGAAACCTGCACTTGTGCAAAATCCAGGTAATAACAGCCAATCCCGGCGGCTATTGAAACAAATCAATTTTTTCAATAATATTTTTATCGTTATCTTTTCAGGTTTTTGAGACCATTTAAGATCCCTCTGTTGACAAACACTTCTGTAATTTAATAAATTAAAGACAAAAATCCGATACATCCCCCGGTCACTTGTATACGTATGCATTTTAAGGAGGGCGTCATCACATGTTCGATCTAAAAAAAATTGAACTCCGAGACATACCTGCTGCGCTGGAGCGTGCCGAACGTTATCGCCTGATGGATGAGCCCTGGGCTGCTGAAAGTGTTTGTCTCGACATATTGGCCGTTGATCCTCAAAACCAGCCCGCACGGGTTGACCTGCTGCTGTCGCTGACAGCGCAATTTAAGGACCAGCTTTTCCCTGCTTATAACCGTGCGCTGGAAGTGCAATCCGAATTGGAAAGCCCTTATCAAAAAGTGTTTTATCTGGGAATTATTTATGAAAGACGCGCCAAATCGCACTTAAGAAAAAGGGGGTTCAGTGCCGGACGGGTGGCTTATGAATGGTTCCAGAAGGCCATGGCTGCCTACGAACAGGCAATTGCAATCCGCCCGGAAGGAAACCCGGACTCGATCCTCCGCTGGAATTCATGTGCCCGCATTCTAATGGAAGACAAGGAGGTGGGACAGCCCGCCCCCAAAGCCCCTGAAAGCATGCTGGAATAAAACAGCGGCAAACTTAAATATATGGAAAAATTATTGATCAACCTGTTTGACTATGAAACCGCCGCCGCCGAGAAGTTATCCCCCACCGCTTATGACTATTATGCCAGCGGCGGCGGAGATGAAATCACCCTGCGCGAAAATCACTCTGCCTATGAACGGATAAAACTGAACCCGCGGGTGCTGAAAGACATCAGCAAGACCGACCTCGGCAAAACCCTGTTCGGACAAACGACTACTATGCCGATCATGGTAGCTCCCACTGCGTTTCATCGGATGGCTGACCCTGAAGGGGAAATGGCCACGGCCAGAGCCGCAGCAGCTGCCGGCGTCATCATGATCCTCAGCACACTGTCGACCTGCTCGATAGAGTCGGTTGCCGCGGTAACGCAAGGGCCGCTCTGGTTTCAGCTCTATTTTTATAAAGACCGCGCTGCGACCCTGTCGCTGATTCAGCGGGCCGAATCGGCCGGGTGTCAGGCCCTGGCGCTGACGGTCGATGCCCAGGTTTGGGGGCGCCGCGAGCGGGATGTTCGCAATCGTTTCCGTCTGCCGAAAGGGCTTTCAATGGAAAACATGGCCGCCCTGGGAAAAGACAGCTTTCCCGATAGTGACGGCTCAGGGCTGGCCAGTTACGTAACCTGGCAGTTTGACCCTACCCTCAACTGGAAGGACGTGGACTGGCTTTGCTCAAAAACCAGGTTGCCGGTGCTGCTAAAAGGGGTGCTGCATCCCGAAGACGCCAGAATGGCCGGCGAACACGGGGCAGCCGGAGTGATCGTCTCCAACCATGGGGGGCGCCAGCTGGATACGGTACCGGCCACCATTGGGGGCCAGTGCCGTCGGCGTCGGCCGCCCGATCATCTGGGGCCTTGCCGTTAATGGAGAAAAAGGCGCCGGAGAAGTTCTGAAAATACTGCGCAAGGAATTTGAACTGGCCATGCGGTTAAGCGGCTGCAGCTCCCTTGCCGACATCACGCCTGACATATTGTTTCTGGGGCAAAATAAAGAGCATTGACTGTGTCTTCATATAGACTTCTTCTGCCCGTCAGAAAGCCGGCGGTGACCGCCGGGGAATTCGTTATGTCTATTTAATTGTTCTGTCCAGACACCATCGGGCGACTTCAGTCCCGGTTGCAAACCAGACGCCCTTGCGTCCTTTCATGTACTGAATTAAATCAGAGAGGACCTTTGCCCTTCCCGGTCGACTGGACACATAGGGGTGAAACTGAAACGGACAAAAGGTTGGATTTTTCGCAGACTCTCTATACAGTTCGTCAAAAAGGGATTTCCAGATATTCAGGTCATCCTGCGGATTGCCTGAATCCCGACGGCCATAAATCCGGCCGTCACCGAAAGGCTGGCGGGGAAGCTCAACCATCAGCTGTTTGCCGCTTGCCCATATAAAATGCACATCAAAAGAAAATGAATTGCTGTTCGGATAGCAGTCACTCTGATCCGGGTTTTTCATGCTCTTTGTGGGATAACCGTCAGCGACGATGACTATTGACGGGTTGGAATAATAGGACTTTTACTTGCCCCCTAGAATCCTTGACCCCTGGAATTTTTTCAAAAACATATATACCCGTACCGCAATGATGGCCGCTATCAACCGGGGAATCCACAGCCAAAAGGGATTGATGCCGAAAGCCATAAATAGAACGGGGTCGTCCACCATGGAATGATTGATGCCGATGGACAGGTGCAATCTGGCCAGCTCATCAGGGGTAAAATTACCCTCCCGGGCGTCTTCAACAATAATGGCCGCGCCATAAGACAGACCGAACAGGCAGGCCGTCAGCCAAATCATGCCCACCCGCTGACTGAGCCCCAGCAGCGTTAACATCGGCCGCAAGACCGCAACGATCCGCTCGGTCAAATGAAAATCCTTTAAGATCCTTAGGATCACCATCAGTGCCATGATAATAATGAATATTTTAAAACAAAGCCGTATCATCTCCAGGGTCCACTTTTTCAGTAAAAACCCGAAGGGCTGCGTGGCAGCAGAACCGGCGGGGCCGGTTGTAAGCGCCTCCCCTTCGATACCCAACAGCCCTGCCATCACGATGACCATAATGACCGCCGTCAGCAGGCGTGCCCCTGTTGTGACAAATGGATTCAGGCCGGACTTGCTCTGGACAATCCCTTCCTGTATAAGATTGTGGGCAATCAGGATAAACACGGCGATCAGGGTCATGTGGGGAACGCTGAACGACATGGCAGCCATGGCGCCGAGGGTTCCATAGACACCTGTCAGCAATCCCAGCAGCAAGGGGATTACGGCTGTCGGCGGCAGCCCCAGGAGTCCCATGGCCGGGGTTAGGACAAAATCAATCCGATGGATAAAGCCGCTGGTGTCGATCAGGAACGTCAAAAAAGATATGGGCACAATGATTTTGAGCATCCAGACATAACCGCTCCAGCCCTTCTGGATGCCGGTTTTAAAGCTTAACTTAATTGCAGGGTATAACCCCATGAGGCATCACCTTTCCATCATCATTCCGGTGTTGAACGAGGCCTATATCATAAACAGGACCCTCATGCATCTACAAAATCTGGCAGGTGATTTCAGCCTGGAGATTATCATTGTGGACGGCGACCCCGGCGGCAGCACCCTTGCAGCCGTCACTTCCACTACCGTAAAAAAAATCAAGTCCCCCAAGGGACGCGGCTTTCAGATGAACCGGGGCTCCCGGCTGGCAACAGGCGAAATTCTTATTTTTCTCCACGCGGACGTCGTCCTTGGCAAGGATGCGTTGTTACAAATTGTGGCTGTCTGTCGCCGCAAAGATGTTGCCGGGGGCGCTTTCTCTTTGGGCATCGATTCGGGCAAACGCGTTTTCCGCCTTATTGAAAGGGCGGTGTCGATACGATCGCGCCTTACGAAAATCCCCTACGGCGATCAGGCCATTTTCATAAACAAAACGATTTATGACAAAATCGGCGGGTTCAGAGACATCCCTTTAATGGAAGACGTTGATTTGATGCGTCGTCTCAAAAAGGCCGGCGGCAAAATTATCATTCTACCGGACATGGCGCTAACCTCACCCCGCCGCTGGGAAAAAGAAGGCGTGCTCTATTGCACCCTGCGAAACTGGATGTTAATTACACTTTATCTTTTGGGGGTTGCACCGGAACGCCTGGTAAAATTTTACCGCTGAAGGGAGCGTTTTTCAATGGCCTCTTATCCAAAAGCCACATCCAGCCACATCATCACGGTAAATCCCAGCATGGTACAAATGGTCGCAAAATCGGTATTTCCGCCCCGTTGCGATTCCGGAATCAATTCCTCCACCACCACAAAAATCATAGCGCCGGCGGCAAACGCCAGGGCATAGGGCAAAATGGGCTGGGCGACGATGACGGCGGCGGCGCCGATCACGCCAGCTATCGGTTCCACCACCCCGGAAAGCTGGCCGTACCAGAAACTTTTCAGCCGGGACATGCCTTCGCGTCTCAGCGGCATGGAAACCGCCATCCCCTCCGGAAAATTTTGAATGCCGATCCCGACAGCCAGTACCACCGCAGCGGCCGGGGTAGCGGAAGAATGCCCCGCCGCCACGGCGCCGAAGGCGACACCAACCGCCAGCCCCTCCGGAATGTTGTGAAGTGTAATGGCCATCACCAACAGGATGCTCCGCCGCCAGCGGGTACTGATTCCTTCAGCCGCTTCCATGGGCAAACCCAGGTGCAGATGGGGTAGGACTTTATCAACCCCCCACAGGAACAGGCCGCCGGCCATAAACCCTATCACGGCCGGAAACCAGGCCGGCAGCGACTTTCCTTCAGACATTTCGATGGCCGGCGCCAGCAGGGACCAGTAGCTGGCGGCAATCATGACACCGGCGGCAAACCCCAGCATGCCGTCCATCATTTTCCGGTTCACGGTCTTTACTGTAAAAACAGTCGCCGCCCCCAGTGCGGTCAGCAGCCAGGTAAACAGGGTGCCGAGCAGTGCCTGCAGGACCGGATTTAACCCTTCAAATAATGCCACCATCTTTATCACCTACTATTTTTCATTTTGTGAAAAACTGCATCCCATCGATTCGACAATCAGATTCCTCAGTTTCTGGTGCAGAACCTTGTAGGAATAATAGCGTTTGGCCTTTTCATAATTTTCCTCAACCATTTTCCGGCAATACACCGGGTCTTTTAGAATTTCTCGGGTTTGCCGAACGGCCTTGTCGGTAACATAGCCGTCAATTTCGATCACATTGAATTTTTTGGGTTTGATATCCATTTCATAAATGGAATACGTATTGACCACGATCGGTTTGCGGAAATAGATGGTCTCTAAAAAGGCATTGCCGAACCCCTCGAAGGTCGATGGATAGGTCACCAGGTCCGCATGGGGGTAAACATCGGCCAGTGTATAAATCTTTCTGCCGTCCGCTGTCCGCCCCCTGTGTTCATTAATAAGTTTACAGACGAAGTTCGTGTTGACACCCATCAGCCTGGAATATTCTCTGACCCGGCGCTCATAATCATAACCCTCGTCATCGGACGCGTGCGAAATAATCAGTTTGGCTTTTATGCCCAACCGATGGACCAGTTCGATGGCGTGCTCGATGCCTTTGCGCTTGACCACCCGGGTCGGTTGCAGGATAAGGAGTTCATCGTCATCCAGTTCAAGGCTTTGCCGGACATCCGACGCATAGGCGTCCATCGGCGGCGGCGGGTTGTCAAAGTCCATCACATTGGGAATGATGGTGGCGGATATGCCGGTCCGCAGGCTCAGCTGGTTGTCGGCCGAGGAATTGATGACCACATGCTGAATGCTGGGCAAATGCGGCGGGAAGGCCATGTTAAGATATTCCCAGACGGCATTTGTCATAAAATTCTGCCGTTCCCAGAAAAAGTCATGATGATGGGCGATCACGCGGATGCCGGTCTCGGAAATGAGTTCGGTCAGGGCAATGCCCAAGGGAATGTTGAGGGGAATGGTGAGAGCGTTTTCCGGAACCAGCAAATCAATTCTGAACTTTCTGATAAACTTATAGAGATGATTCTTTAACCTTTCTTTGGACGCATGAATTTGCCGGGTCATCGATCGCTTGCGCGTTTGAACGCCGAAAACACTTTTATAAATATCCCTGATGTCGGGATGCTTGAAATGGGCTTCCTTGACCAGATAGGAACTCTGCCGGGGACGCTCCAGTTCCCCGGCGAAATAAAAGCAATTGTACCCTTCCCTTTTAAAAACAGCCGCCCATTTTTCAGTTTCAAGAGACACACCGTCCGTGCCGGCAAACCGCGTGGATACGAATCCGACATTATGTCTTTTACCGCAAGTTTTGCAGATGGTCATCAGCGCCTCCTTTTCCGACCTTACATACCGGATTTTCAGTCAACATTCCTAAAAGGCAACAGCGGGTCAGGGCAGCGAAATACCCGCTAACACCACAAACGTGCCGGTGGCATGGCCCACCAGTTCCCCTGCGCCGTCATAGAGGTGCATCTCGGCGATATCCTGCCGTTTGCCTTTTTTAATCAAATTGCCGATACTGCGCAGAGACGTTTTTTGAATCGCTTTCAAAAAATGCAGCGACATTTCAGATGTGGCCACCCAACACGAAAAATCATGAGCAGCCGCTGCCGTAAACCAGCCGGCGTTGTCCAGCATGGTGGCATACACGCCGCCATGGATGCCCCCCAGGGCATGGTCAAGCTCCGGGTTATACGGCAGGTCAATAATGGCATTGCCTGAATTCGTAAAAGAGAGCTTCATGCCAAAAAGCCGCGCTATCGGCGCCTTTTGGTTAAAGAGGGTGATCAATTCAATTTGCCGTGGGCTGTTCTGCTTCATTCCAGATCTGCGCCCCGGCCTGCGGTCCTCTTTATCAATGCAGTCGTCAGGGCGGACGGTTGCCTTTTTGTCGCCATTAACAATACCTCTTTCGAATGAGACGGACGGGTTTAAACCTGACGATACCGAAAGCAGTTCACCACATGATCGTTTACCATGCCCACCGCCTGCATGAAAGCATAACAGATGGTCGGACCCACAAATCGAAATCCGCGCTGCTTCAAATCTCTGCTCATTGCGATGGACGCCGGTGTTTGGGCCGGTATGCTCGCTTCCGTTTTCCAGCGGTTCCGGATAGGCCCTCCCTCGGCAAAGCGCCAGATGTAATTGTCAAAGCTGCCGAATTCCGTTTGAACTTTTTGAAAGGCCCGGGCGTTTTGGACACTCGCCTCTATTTTCAGCCTGTTGCGAATGATTCCCGGATCGCCCAGCAGCGCAGCGACCTTGGCGGAATCGTATGCGGATATTTTAGCAACATCAAAATTGTCAAATGTGCTGCGAAAATTTTCCCTTTTCTTCAAAATAGTCAACCAGCTCAACCCGGCTTGAGCCCCCTCCAAAATTAGAAATTCGAACAGTTTTTTATCGTCATGGAGGGGCACGCCCCACTCCACGTCATGATAACGGACATAAAGCGGATCGGCGCCGGCCCACTTGCATCGGATCGGCATGGCAATCACTTCCCTTTATCGTCTTGAGATATTGGCGTAACTTAAACGCATTCAGTGAACGACCGCCCAGTTGTCACCGGAAGCGATGTTTACTTTAAGGGGCACCCTCAAATCCCAAATGTTTTCCATAACCGCTTTGACCACCCCTTGCACGATTTCCAGCTCATTGGGCGGGACTTCAAAAACGAGTTCATCATGAACGGAAAGCAGCATTGCAGCTTGAAGCTTTTCTTCTTTAAAGGCGGCGTCCACCTTGATCATGGCCATTTTGAGGAGGTCTGCCGCAGTTCCCTGAATCGGCGTATTAATGGCCGTGCGTTCGGCAAACTGGCGCACATTCCGATTGCTGCTGTTGATATCCGGCAGCAGCCGTATCCGGTTCAGCAGCGTGCTGGTCTTTCCGGTCCGGCGGGCAGTCTCAATCGTATTTTGCATAAATGCCTTGACGCCTTTATACCTGCTGAAATAATTTTTGATGTATGTATCCGCCATGGCCTGGCTGATGTTCAATTGTTTGGAAAGGCCGTAGGCGCTCATTCCATAGACAATGCCGAAATTGATGGCTTTGGCCTGCCGCCGCAGATCATCGTTCAAAAAAGACGGAAAAACCTGGAACACCTCCGCTGCCGTGCGGGCGTGGATATCTTCATCTTCTTCAAAGGCCTTAACCAGAATCTTATCCTCGGAATAATGCGCCAGTATCCGCAGTTCAATCTGCGAATAGTCGGCCGAAACCAGATGCCAGCCCTTTCGGGGCACAAATGCGCTGCGGATCTCCCTGCCCTCCTCGGTTCGGACCGGAATGTTTTGCAAATTCGGGTCCGAGCTGCTGAGACGGCCGGTAGCCGTCACCGTCTGGTTAAAGGAGGTATGAATCCGGCCGGTTTGGGGATCGATGAGTTGCAGCAGCGCGTCGGTGTAAGTCGACTTGAGTTTGGACAGGGTTCGATGCCTCAGTATCTGTGCCGGCAGTTCGTGGTAGGCGGCCAGGGTCGTCAACACATCGACATCCGTGGAATAGCCGGTCTTTTTTAGGGTTTTTTTCTGAACCGGCAGATTAAGCTTTTCAAAAAGAATGCGCCCCAACTGCTGGGAAGAGTTGATATTGAATGTTTCGCCGGCAATCCCATAGACGGCATCTTCGATCCGCTCCAACTGCTGCTGGAACGATTTTGAAAGCATCTTCAGGCGGTCTTTGTCCACGCATATCCCTTTAAGTTCCATGTCCATCAAGACAGGGACCAGCGGCATCTCCACCGTCTCCATCAATGTCAAAAGGCCGACCGCTTCCAGTTCAGGCCGCATCATCGCATAGGCCGAAAATGTGATGTCGGCATCCTCGCAGGCATAGCTTGTTGCCGTCTCTAAGGGGACTTGGGCAAAGCCGGTGATATCTTTTCCCTTGCCCATGAGGTCTTTGAATTTTATTTTGCGATAATTCAAAAAATCCAGGGCAATCTGATCCAGATTGTGAGCCCTTTTAGAGGGATTCAGCAGATAAGAGGCCAGCATGGTGTCAAACTCAACCCCGGCTATGTTGATGCCGTGGCGCTTCAAGACCATCCAGTCATATTTTATATTCTGACCGATTTTCCGGATACCGGCGTTCTCCAGGACCGGCTGCAGCTTCTGGAGCGTTTCGGCAAGCCCGAGTTGAGCGGGCGCGCCCGGATATTGATGGGCACAAGGAATGTAAAAGGCTTCGTCCGGATTCATCGCAAAGGACAATCCCACCAGTTGCGCCGCCATCGGGTTCTTGGAGGTGGTTTCGGTGTCCAGGGCAAAGAGATCGGCGGACTGCAGACGGCTGACCAACCCGGCCAAGGCCGATGGGTCCAGGATAGACCGGTATTTTTTTTGACTGTGATCGCCTGCCAGTGAAACCGCCTGCTGCAACTGCCGGAACTCGAGCTCCTGGAACAGATCTGCAAGCCTTGCTGCGTCCGCTTCTTTGACTTTAAACGCCGCAACATCAAAGAGAACCGGCGCCTGCGTGTCAATGATGGCAAGCCGACGGCTCAAAAAGGCCTGTTCCCGGTACCGGATCAGGTTTTCCCGCTGTTTCTTTTTGCGGATGGTTTCCACCTGCCCATATAAGGTTTCCATGTCTCCGTAGGTTTTGATCAGATCCAGCGCGGTTTTGGGCCCGATGCCGGGAACACCGGGGATATTATCCGAAGCATCGCCCGATAGACCCATCACATCAACAATCTGATCGGGCCGAACGCCTTTTAAATTTTGTATCTTTTCCAGATCGATGGTTTCATCCTTCATGGGGTCCCAAATTACCGCACGATCCGTGACCAGCTGCATAAAGTCTTTGTCGCCGGTTACCATCACGACCCGGAATCCGGATTCCACGGCCTTTCGCGCAAACGTGCCGATGAGATCGTCGGCTTCATATCCGGGCACTTCATATACGGCCAGATTGTATCCCTCGGTAACAGCTTTGATGTACGGGATCTGAACGGCCATATCTTCCGGCATCGCCGGCCGGTTGGCTTTGTAGTCCTTGAAAGCTTCATGGCGAAATGTCGGGCCCTTGGCGTCAAAACACATGACCACATATTCGGGCGCACGGTCCTGCATCAGTTTCAGCAGCATGCGCGTAAAACCGAAAACGGCATTGGTCGGAAAGCCTTTTGAATTCGTCAACGACCGGATTGCATGGTAAGCCCTGTGGATGTAGGCGCTGCCGTCTATCAGATAGATGGTTTTTTCTGTATGCATCGAAAATATTTATTATTAAAGTATTGTCAGCTCAGCCGGGGCTGCTTTTGGATGCCCACTACGACAGCGCCCTGCAAAAAAAATTGTTTAATGGCCCTGAAACCAGCAATTGTCAGTAGATTTCAGGACTGAGTTCCGCTAAAACGGGAATGCGTTCAAACCGGAAAGCTGTTTGACATCAGGCGCTCCCTGCATTAGGTTTTAAAAAATATCGTTATTTTATGCCCAGCGCCAAGCTTCGGCGTATCGGCTCTTATCAAAGTTTCGATCATGAATTCGATATGTTGCCTTTTACCACGGATCAACAAGAACTACAAGACAAGCCAAAGAATTGATTATGAAACCTGGAAAAATTATCACCTCGGACAGCGAATTTACGGAAATGCTTCAGCATTTAAATACAGTTGCTGTGGTGGGACTTAGCCCAAAGCCTGAAAGAGATTCTTACAGGGTCGCCCGGTATCTGCAACAGCGGGGGATTACGATTATTCCGATTCGTCCGGGTCAAAAAGAAATTTTAGGTGCAAAGGCTTATCCGTCCCTTGACGACGTTCCCGTGCCCATTGATATTGTCGATGTTTTCAGGAACAGCGACAAAGTGTTGGCCCACGCACACGAAGCGTTGCGTTTAGAACCCCGCGTTTTTTGGATGCAGCTCAATATTGAAAACCTTGAAGCGGCTGAACTATTAACAACCGCGGGTATTGACGTGGTCATGAACCGGTGTATTAAAATCGAATATGAAAGACTTTTCAACCGAACCGGCCAAAAATAAAAAACGAAGACACCCCAAAAATTATTATTGCGCCTGCTGCACGGGTGTATTCCCATTCAGCTGGACCTGTCGCTGCGGCTTCCAGATCTGCCAGGAATGCATGCTGGAAAACTTCTGGGGAATGTCCTGCAACGGAATCACATGGCAATGCCCGGACTGCGGCAAATGGAATGGCTATGGCAATCAATAGGGTTGCGAATTCAATACTGTTCCGATGCCGCCTCGCTTCTTGTGCGATAGATACATATTGAGCCGGACCCGGCGTGTTAAAGCAGCATTCCGATTTTTTAATTTGACAATCTGTTCGTGAATCTGCTTTAACTCCCGAACACGCGGTTGGGTTCACGCGATAAAATGCCCCGGCGTTTCCAGCCATGGCTCTGGATAAAGGGGTATCAACAGTAAGTTTTGTTGAATCCGAAACGTTGCTTTATTCGGATATCTTTATGACCGATTACCAGTAGCGTAAGGTTTCAATTGTTTACAAGTATTACAACATATGGTGTTTATGAAAACTTGACATACTATATATATTGATATAAGGTTTTTTTTAAAAGTTTTCCCAGCAAATATTTAATGCATAACCATGATGAGCGATTCTGCCCAATCTAAAAACTGTAGCACAAACAAACGCCGTTTCCCGCGTTTCTTTCACAGCATGGCGACATGGTCCTTCATGCTGATCATGCTCCAGCATATCTTCATCCCCCCCCTTGATAAAGGCCAGAAGCATTCACAAATCATATTCCTACAAAAACCGATCAGTACGATTCTTACGATTCCGGAAGATTTACTCAATGGAGAGATCGGAGACAAGACCAGCCGGAAGCTGCCGACAGTGCCCACTCTCTGGTTAACCAAGGGTGAACATCTTTTTCATCCCATTATTGTCAGGGTTGCCACTGAACACGAGATCGATCCGGCGCTTATTAAAGCCATTATCATGGCGGAGTCCGGATATAACCCCAAGGCAATATCCAAAAGAGGCGCCGCGGGTCTGATGCAGCTGATGCCGGGAACGGCTGAAGCGCTCGGCGTCGAAGATATTTTTAATCCAGAGCACAATATCAACGGCGGCGTTTTATATTTTAAGCGCCTGGTAGACATTTTCGAAGGCGATGTCAAACTCGCCCTGGCAGCCTATAACGCCGGGCTTAGGAAAGTCAGAATGTACCAGGGAATCCCTCCTTTCAAGGCCACCCGGTATTACATAAAAAAAGTTTTTAAATATTATGAGTATTACCGGGAACAGATGGCCTCGGATCTGAAACAGGCCTAAGACGCAGCTTGTCTGATTTAGAGCCGTTCCATGAAGCCTGCCGACAATTCCAGCCGAAATCAGGCAAAAGGGAGTGTCTTGCAAGGGCCTTGATGCTAAAGCAGGGTATAGAATATGATATTTAAGAAAGGATTATTTAGCCGGATATAAAGGCAGCTTCTACATCCGCATCAGTTTTGATATTTTCATAATTGAATCATTCATTGTGTCCAGTCGATTGATCAACAACTCGATGAAATAATTTTTGGTTTTATCCTTAATAACCGGATTGATCTTTTGAAAAAAATCATCGTCCATTCGGATAACGATTACGTCCTCATTTGCGTTGATATCGCTGTTTCTCGCCTTTTTTGAAAAAAAAGACATTTCACCGAATATCTCGCCGGGTCCCAGCTTTGCAATGCGTATTTTAGCATTGTCACGGGTCTTGGTAACCAGAACAGATCCCTTGATGATTAAATATAAGGCCGTAGAGCTTTCACCCTCTTTTGTCACAACTTCGCCCTGTTTATATTCAATAATCGAGTGATCCATTTCAGCGAACTGCTTTATTTCACCGTCGGAAAAACTCTTGAACATCGGCATATCGTTTATCATTTCATAAATAGACATGGTCTTTTCCTTTCGTAAAAATATTCGAATTCTTTTGTATGGCGCACAAAAAAGCTTCTCATAAATTTCACACAGGATTCAGCGTATTACTTTTAAGTCAGAGCCCCATATAAAGTCAAGACAAACCCCGTTGGTGTCCACGGCTGGATTAATTCCCCATGCATAATACGATTCTGCGGTTATGCGTCTGCGGGGATAAATCAAGCACGCCTCCGGCAGGGCCAACCATGTGACTAATAGAAATTTCGGCGTGCTTGCTGTCTAGGGGTCTACAACTTATTATATTGTTTTTTAAGATAGTTATGTTAATGTATGCCGTAAATCATTGTCGGCGTGCCGAAGGCCGAAAAACTTATTGCGAATGACCTGGGTCGGCCGGCGGCGCACAGAGCCCTAAGCCATAGAACCTTTTTCGACATTTTCTTTAGTAGGAGATAATCCGATATGGCGCTGAAACGGATAATTCTTTTCTTTGTCACATTGCTGATGGCATCCCCGTCCGTTGCTGAAAATTATATTTTAAACGGTGAACAGCAATCTCAAATCAACTTTCAAATTTTACAAAAAATAGACCCGATGCCCGATACCCCCCAGCTCATGTTGAGCTTTGTCGTGCCGATGTCTTTTATCTCTCCGACATACACACAACAGATTACAAATGTGGATTTTTCGTTTGAGCCTTCCCCGTGGAAACGGACGGAAAAGAGTGATCGCCGGGGCAATAAAATTATCGAGGTAGTCTGGCAAAACCCTTCCGTTCCCATACGGACGGCCGTGCGATTTCAGGCCGATAACAGCGTTTCCCTTAAAATGCTGAAAACACTCACCCCTTTTCCGATGCCCCGGCAGGGCGGGCTGGATCCTGACTATCTCGGGGCCACCCCACTGGTGGAGGCGGGGAATGCAGACATCCGTCTCAAGGCCAATCAGTTGACCCGTTCTTCCAAAACTTTGTTTGATGCCGTTCAACAAATTTTAACATGGATGGTGGACCACATGCGCTATGTGGTGAATCCAACAAGTTACAGTGCCGTTTATTCGTTCCAGAGCGGCAGCGGCAATTGCCAGAATTACTCCCACCTGGCGGCCGCCATGATGCGATCCGTGGGGATTCCGGTCCGTATCGTCAACGGCATTACCCTTTCAGAACCCTATGATATCGACGTGGGCGATACGATATTGACATCCCGGATGGCGCTGGGGCGGCACGCCTGGATCGAAGTTTATTTTCCCGATCTCGGCTGGGTGCCCTTTGATCCTTCCGGAACCGAGATGTTCGTCAGCAACCGCTTTATAAGGGTGGAAATCGGTGTGGATAACAGTGAAACCAAGCAGGACGGCTTAATCCGCTGGACAAACACGCCCGGCGGCGCATCAAGCAAACCTACATTTAAAGAAAATATTGAAGCTGCGTTCACAACCGATCACATCCGGCTGCAGGCCAAAAAAGAAAATTATGGCCCGCGCAAATTACTGCTCAGTCCCAGTATTGACTCCGTTTTTTCCAAGGTTTCTCTTAAACTCCCGGCCCCCATCGCACCCCATTTGCCGGAAACGGCTTTAAAACAGCTTCATTATCTTGACCCTTTTGTATTCGGCAATCTGGACTTTCCGCAAAACATAGATTTTCTCTCCGCCCGGGGGCCCGCACGGCAAAGCGATTCGGGCGCCATGGAAATGCGTAAAAACTTTATGGTTGAAACTGCTGAATATGTGACCACCCAGGGCAGGCAGTACGCCCAGATTTTTATTCTAGACAAGCCCTTACAGCTCGAAACCATTGCCCTGGCACTGCATAAGTTTGGCGGTCAAGGCCAAATCTGGCTGGAATTGTTCAAGGATAATCAGAGCAAACCGGGAGAGACTGTTGCCACCAGCGACATGCTTGATCTTGACCAGATAGATTATATCTCCGGATACGGCTGGGTGGATTTTTCCTTCAGGCGAACGTCAACGCTTTTGGCCCCCGGCCGCTACTGGGTGGCGCTGGGTTTTACCGGCAGCCCGGTTATAAACTGGTTTTTCTCTTACGGCAAACCCATCGGCCCCCAAGACGGCACCCGATATAAAACCATATTCGATGCCGACTGGAGTCGCAGTTTGGCCTTTGAATTCAATTACCGGGTAACGGGTCTTACCCCGAGATAGATTTCTGCCATATTTTTACCCGGAGACCAGCATGACTTCCAGCTCCTTCAAACTCCGGATGTGATAGGCTGCGTTGAGGGCGGGATTGTTATAGGCCACCAGGGGGATTCCTGCCTTGCCGGCGGCCATTTCGTCCAATTCCGAATCGCCGACATAAAGCGCCTCGTGTGGCGCTACCCTAAAATGTTTCAGGATTTTTAGCAGCGGTTCAGGGTCCGGTTTGGGATATCTGACGTCAAGGGCGCTGACCACATAATCAAAAAACCCTTCCAGTCCGTGGTCACTGATAACCCAGCCGATGCTGTCGGTTCGGTTGGTGGCAATGGCAGTATGATAATGGGGGCGTATTGTCTGCAGCAACGGCTTGAGGTAGGGCTCAATCTCCATCTCCCTGACAAACGGCCGGTAACTCATCCGGCTGCGATAGCGCAGGGCGGCCGTCAGCATTTCCGGATCATCAAAGAGATGGGCCAGCACTTTTTCCGTCGTATGCATATTGGCAAAGACAAACTGTTCGGGCGTCATGACCGGCAGGCCGAAATGGACTAAAATATGGTCATAATATGCTGTATTTGCTTTCACCGAATCGAACATGACCCCGTCACAGTCAAAGGCGACAACCTTGGTAGCTTTCATTTAAGCGGTATCCCCGTCTGCGCTGCGTCAGCGATATCCCCCAAAACCTGAATGGTGATTTCCGGCCGGATCGGGCTGTCCGTTTTAAGAATGACCGTATCGGCATAACGCCCCCTGTGGGTCTGCAAATTTTCAACCGTCAACAAATAGCCCTTGGGATCAGAATGTTGAATCTCCTCATATTTGAAATGGATTTTACTCCCATACCTGGCCATGGCCGCTGTGATTTTAAACGGATATTTTTCTTTGGGCATGATGGTTACCATGCCCTTTACGGGCTGCCCGGCAATTCCGCGCAGGACAACCCTTTTGGGGATCATGGTGGCAAACTCTCCCACCGGTCCTGATATGATCAGGGTCTGCCGGGGTTTGGCCGGATCATCCGTATAGACAACGGCGCTTTTATTCAGCCGGGAGCCGCCAAATCCGTTGGAATCCACTTTAAGCGTAATTTTTCCCTCCCCCCCGGGAGGAATCAGCCGTGTGAAAGAAACGGCCGTGCACCCTCAGCTGGTTTCAACCTTCTGGATATTCAACGGCCCCGTGCCCTTGTTTAAAATAATAAAGTCATGCACAATCTCGGTACCCTCGACGACTTCCGGAAAGTTGAAGGTGGTAATCGGCAAAAACGCAGCCGGGAGTTGCGGGGCGGGTGTTGGTTCTGCCCGGGAAACCGTCACCATCAAGAAAACACAAATGACCGCCATGAGAAACGTTTTAAACTTCATTGAAAGCTCCTTTACCTGACATTCAGGTTCGTATAATTCATAAAATCTCCCGCAATCTATATATTTTAATACGCATTCACTTTAAAAGCAAGGTAGCGGCTTTTACCCTGAAAGTTGCCGCTACATCATAAAAAATGGATCCACATCGATCAGGACCTTGGCTTTGCGTTGATTAAACAGCGCGCCCCGATCCTTTATCAGTTGGCGAACGAACTGGTGAAGCGTTCCGGCCCGCTTGCCTTTTATCAGGATCTGCCAGCGGTGTTCCTGGGCAATCCGTGCAAGGGGCGCCCGAATCGGCCCCAGCACTTCAATGTTGCGGCAAAAGGATTTACTGCCTTGTTGCAGCGCGCTGCAGGCCTCTCCCAGTTCCCTTGCAACCTGACCGGCATGGTCTTTGTGTTTACCCGCAATTCTGACCTGAATGATTCTGGAGAACGGTGGATAGTTCAGGGCCTTGCGAAAAGTAATTTCCTGGGCATAAAACCGCTTGCTGTCCTGGTCCCGCGCAGCCAATATGCTGAAGTGTTTCGGGTTATAGGTTTGCAACACCACCCGGCCGGGAACTTTTCCCCGACCGGCCCTTCCGGCCACCTGGGCCAGAAGTTGAAAAGTCCGTTCACCGGCCCGAAAATCCGGAAAACTGAGGGAAAGGTCTGCGCAAATAACACCGACCAGGGTAATATTCGGAAAATCATGCCCTTTGGCGATCATCTGGGTTCCCACCAGCACATCAATTGTCCGGTTCCTAAGTCCTTTCAAAAGCGTTACAATGGATCCGCGCCGGGCAGTGGTATCCCGGTCCATTCTGGCAACCCGTGCCTCCGGAAAAAGCGCCCTAACCGCTGCCTCCACCTTTTCCGTCCCCAGGCCCAAGAGTTTTATTTTAGACGAACCGCAGCGATCACATGTTAATGAAAACGCTCTGGAAAACCCGCAATAATGGCATTTATAGGCATTGGCCTGCTGGTGCAGCGTCATGGAAATGTCACAGTTTTTGCAGCGTACGGCTTCGCCGCAGACCGAACAAACCGGCAGCCCGGCAAAGCCGCGCCGGTTTAAAAAAAGAAGAACCTGTTCATGTCGCCCAAGCGTCACTTTCATGGCATCGTGGAGTTCAGGTGTAATAAAGCGCCGAACCCCACGCTCATCCCGGTTCTCTCCAAGGTCGACAATCCGGATTTCCGGAAGGGGTTGCTTTTCAACGCGATCTTTAAGGGTCAATTCGATAAACTTTTTGGTATCCGCATTATAAGCGGACTGTATCGACGGAGTGGCAGAGCCCAGCAGGGCAATGCACCCATGCTCTTTCGCCCTTACCACGGCAAGATCCCGGGCATTGTATCGCAGACCGCTCTCCTGTTTATAGGAAGTGTCATGCTCCTCGTCCACGACAATCAGCCCGATCTTGTCTAAAGGCGCGAAAATAGCGGATCTGGCGCCGATCACGATGGGCGTTTCACCATTCAGAATGCGGTTCCATTGATCATAGCGTTCACCTGGAGAAAGGCCGCTGTGCAGCACCGCGATCCGTTCGCCAAAACGCGAACGAAAAGACCTTTCCATTTGAGAAATCAGTACGATCTCCGGCACCAGCACCAGGGCCGCATAGCCTTTTGTCAGCGCTGCTTCGGCCAGCTGCAGGTATACCTCTGTTTTCCCGCTGCCGGTGACACCGGCCAGAAGATAGGTTGAAAATTCCCGTCCCAGAGAGGCTGAAATCGTGGTGACGACTTCCAGCTGCTCCCCTGTCAAAGTCGGCGCCGTATCAGGCAATATGGATTCACCAAAAGGATCTCGAAACACCCTTTTGTATCGGGTCCGGACATATCCTCCTTTTTGCAGGGACCGGATCAAAGCTGCGGCGTTTGGAACGATGGCTTTAAGATTTTTTAACGCAACCTCCTCGACCGATGAAAGGGCCGCAATGATTTTCTGCCTCCCATCCGAAATATTTCGAAGAGGGACATCCGGGTGTTGCAATGAAACAAAGCGCTCCATGCGGGGCCTTGTCCGGGCCCCTCTGAGCTCGGTTTTTTGATCAATCCAGCCTTTCTTTTCCATCTCTGCCATGAGTGCTTCGGAAATATTTTTCTGAAGCATCCGGTTCAGATCCTTCAGCCGGGCGGAACCTGTTTTCAGTTGGGATAGAACTTCACCCTCGCGGTCGCCGGAGACTTCTCCTTGCAATGCACGTTCACCTTTCTCCGTCAGTTTGAAAACCGAATATTCATAGAGATTCAAACCGCCGGGCAGTGCGCCTTTAATGACCTCTCCGATGGGATGCAGGTAGTACGAAGATATCCATTCGAAAAACGGAATGAGAACTGCCGGAAAAAGCGGGCGGCGGTCCAGCACCTCCTGGATAAATTTCATTTCTGTGCGGCCGCAGCTTTTGCCCGGCCCCAGGACATACCCGGTTACCCGGCGGCGGCCAAACGGCACCAGAACCCGTTTTCCGACTGAAACATCATCCATCAGTTTATCCGGAACCTGATAGGTAAACGTACCGAACACCGGCAACGCGACGGCCACGTCTATGTAGCTGTTGGAATGAACCATATACAAAAGACAATCCGGCTCAGGATACTTTCTTTGGTCAAGCGCCGGATGTTGACCCGTAAGGTTTTCATAAGAAGCTCGATCTTCCGAAACATTCAGGGTTGCCCCGGGCAGGAATCGAACAGCGACTGCCTAAATAATCATTTATAGCGCCAATCTCAAAACGATTCAAGTCCGGCCGGATGAAAAAACCAATGTAGATGCGTCAAAACCTGTTTCCTTCAACTTCACTCCAAAAGACTATTTTTTTAAACGCCAACCAATTAACTATTGAAATTTATATAGAAATATAATATTAAGGCGTTACCGGAATTTAAACCCAAGGCGGCGGGCGCCACTGGCTCGCCCGGGCTTGAGATGGATCGGTGTGATATGTGAGGGATCGCATTCTAAAGGAGGATTATATGCTTAAACACTCTAAACAGTCCATTGTCTTTCTTACCATTGCAGCGCTGATTCTAATTCCCTTTGCTACGGAATCCCTGGCGCAAGACAAATCCGCCCAAACGGAGTATAGCGCGGAAAAAATGATGGCTGATGTCCTGCTGGTCCGGCCGGTGGGACTTTTAGCCACCGTCTTCGGCAGCGCCGTATTTATTATCGCGTTGCCTTTTTCACTTCTGGGCGGCAACACCGGGACGACATACGAGAACCTAGTTGTCGCGCCGGCTAAATTTACTTTTAAAAGGCCTATCGGCGACATTTAATTTTAGCACCCCTCTCTGCTGTTGGAAAAGGCGTCCTCTCCCATTTAGGGCAGGACCGGCCTTCCCGCTGGGGATTCACCGGTATTGCGGTGTTTGACCAGCCATATTTTTATGTAAAGCCCAATCGCCGTCTGCAACCCAACAGCCGGCTCAACACATTTCGACGCGTTGATATCGCTCTTATAAACGACCCGTAATTTTCCGTCGTCTGAATAGAACGGCCGCCTGACGATTGCCGCTGCAGCGCCGCTTTTTTGATTTACACGGTCGGTAGTCGCGGTTAACCCGGAATAAATTTTCTTTCTCATTGAACAATTCATGCAAATTGATACCTTAAAAATTTAAGTTTTTTGTTTGGACCGGCTTAAGCGATAGTGCAAAAAGCGACGTTTTCAAAGGTCCCAAGGAGGCTGCCGTGACCGTTCATGTTGTCGACCATCCATTGATCAAGCATAAGCTGGGGCTTATGCGGGAACATCACGTGACCACCAAGGATTTCAGGGATATGGCTTCCGAACTGGCCAGTCTGCTGACCTATGAAGCCACCAAAGACCTGCAGACCGAGCAGGAAACCATTCAGGGATGGGCCGGCCCGGTAACGGTTGAAAAAATCAAGGGGAAAAAGATTACCGTGGTTCCGATTTTACGGGCGGGTCTGGGAATGATGCACGGGGTTCTCAACCTCATTCCTTCCGCCAAGGTCAGCGTGGTGGGGATGTACCGAAACGAAGAAACCCTGGAGCCCGTGAAATATTATGAAAAAATGACCAGCAATATAGAAGAGCGGATATCCCTGATACTGGACCCCATGCTGGCTTCCGGCGGCACCCTGCTGGCGGTCATCAATCTTTTAAAGGCAGCCGGCTGCAAACAGATCAAGGGGCTTTTTATCGTAGCCGCTCCGGAGGGGATCCGTCGACTGGAAGCAGCCCATCCCGACGTTGAAATTTATACGGCCGCAATCGACGAAAGGCTGAATGACATCGGTTATATTCTGCCGGGACTGGGCGATGCCGGCGATAAAATTTTCGGAACAAAGTGAGGAGGTTTTTATGGCGCAGAATACAGCTCCCCCGATATATCACTTCAGACTGAAAGACAGCCTGGTGGGTGCCCAGATGTTGTTCGTGGCATTTGGCGCCCTGGTCCTGGTGCCGCTTTTAACCGGTCTGGATCCCAATGTAGCCCTTTTTACGGCCGGCGTCGGGACGCTCATTTTTCAGGCTGTCACCAAAAAAATGGTGCCGATTTTCCTGGCCTCTTCCTTTGCATTTATTGCCCCGATTATCTACGGCGTCCAGACATGGGGGATTCCTGCAACCCTCTGCGGACTATCGGCCGCAGGCGGGGTCTATATTGTCCTGAGCCTTTTGATCCGCTGGCGCGGAAGCGATATTCTCCTGAAAATCCTGCCGCCGGTTGTTACCGGACCGGTAATTATGGTTATCGGACTCATCCTGTCTCCGGTTGCCGTTCATATGGCAATGGGCAGGACCGGCGACGGCGCCGCCGTTCTGGTTCCTGAAATGACGGCCCTGGTGGTCTCCATGATAACGCTGGCCACAACCATACTGGTTTCGCTTCTGGGCCGCGGATTTTTCCGGTTGATACCCATCCTGTGCGGAATCTCCGTCGGATATCTTGTTTCCCTCCCCCTCGGACTGGTTGATTTTTCTCCTGTTTTCAAGGCGCCCTGGCTGGCGCTCCCCCATTTCGTTTTTCCGGAATGGAGCTGGCAGGCTATTTTTTTCATCGTTCCCGTGGCCATTGCCCCGGCCATTGAGCATTTCGGCGACATTCTCGCAATCGGCTCCATTACGGATCGAAACTACTTAAAGAACCCCGGCATCCATCGCACCATGCTGGGTGACGGCCTCGCAACCTCCTTTGCCTCATTCTTGGGCGGCCCCCCCAACACGACATATTCGGAAGTCACCGGCGCGGTTGCCCTCATCAAGGTCTTCAACCCGGCCATCATGACCTGGGCAGCCATTTTCGCAATTCTATTGGCTTTTATCGGCAAAATCGGTGCGGTTCTGCAAACCATCCCGACGCCTGTGATGGGCGGCATCATGCTTCTGCTTTTCGGGGCCATCATGGTCGTCGGCTTAAACAGTCTGGTAAAAGCCGGTGAGGATCTTTTGGAACCCCGCAACCTGTCGATTGTGGCACTGATACTGGTCTTTGGAATCGGTGGAATGGCTTTTTCAGCCGGTGAGTTTTCCATTAAGGGGATCGGTCTTGCCGGGATACTGGGGGTTCTGCTGAATCTGGTGTTGCCTGGAAAATCACAACCGAAGTCCTAAAAGCCCGCCGGTCGGGCGCGATATTAGCGTTCATCCATCGGCGTGTAATGCAACTCCTTCGGCCCGATATATACCTGGCGGGGTCGGTTGAGTTTCCACATGGGGTCATCCACGCTCTCTTTCCACTGGGCAATCCAGCCGGGCAGTCTGCCGATGGCAAACATGACCGGGAACATGTTGGTGGGTATGCCGATCGCCCTTAGAACAATGCCGCTGTAGAAATCGACGTTGGGGTAAAGGTTTTTCTCCACAATATAATCATCGTTCAGGGCGGCAGCCTCCAGATCCTTTGCCAGGTCCAGCAGGGGGTCGTGGGTTTTCAATTTTTCCAGAATTTTATCGCACATTTCCTTCATGATTTTTGCCCGGGGGTCATAGGTCTTGTAAACCCGATGTCCAAACCCCATCAGCCGAAACGAATCATTATTATCTTTGGCCCTTGCAATAATCCGATCCACCGACCCGCCGTTGCGATGGAGTTCCTCCAGCATTTCAATCACGGCTTGGGTGGCGCCGCCGTGAAGCGTCCCCCACAGGGCTGCTATCCCTGCTGAAATAGCGGCATACAGGTTCACCCGGCCGCTGCCGACAACGCGGACGGCGGAGGTCGAACAGTTCTGTTCATGGTCGGCATGCAGAATCCAGTAGGTATTCAACGCCTTTACGATGTCTTCGTCGATTCGATACGGCCGGACCGGACTGTCAAACATCATATTCAGAAAATTGGCGCAGTATGAAAGATCCGGACGCGGGTAGACGACCTTGTGTCCCCGGGATATTTTATACGACATGGCCGCCAGTGTCCGCACCTTGGAAAGTAGACGCGTAACGGTGCTGTTGATTTCTTCTTCGTTAATCTGCAGTTCCGGATAAAAACTGCGCATGGCGGTCACCATGGAGGACAGTATCCCCATGGGGTGTGAACCCCTGGGAAAACTTTCAAAAAAATTACGCATGTCCTCATGCACCAGCGAGTGATCGTTGAGCAGCATGGACATGCGGTTAAGCTGGGACCGGGTCGGCAACTTCCCGTTTATTAAAAGGTAAACCGTTTCTCTGAAACTGGAATACTCAGCCAGTTGTTCGACGGGAATGCCGCGATATCGCAGAATTCCCCTTTCCCCGTCCACGTAAGTGATGGCGCTGGCACAACTGCCGGTGTTGGCAAACCCGGGATCCAGCGTTATCATACCGGTCATCTGTCGCAGGTTTGTAATATCAATTGCCTTTTCACCCTCCGAACCTTCAGTCAGCTTTAATTCATAGGTTTTGTCACCGATCACCAATTTTACTTTTTCCGTCATATCGCTTCCTTTAAATAGTCATTTCCTTATTCAGGCGTATCTCCGTAGCTGTAAATAGAGTGTTCAGGAACCAATCCGACACTTGTCCGCATGGATGCTGTCCGGGTTTAACGAAAATACGGGAGGGCCGTTATTATAAAACAGAAACCATTGGAAGACCCTAATATATGAATCGTATGGGAAAGTCAAACAGGTGCCGATCGTTGGTCTCTTTCCGGGTCCAGGGTTTTATTTACATGTCATTGAGGCTGTGATAAGATTTTGCGAAAACGATGCAAAGGGGCGCCCGTGTCATTTAAAGAAAATATAATCAAAAAAATAAAAATCGATCAACTGGCGGAAAACGTACGGCTGTCTTTGAAAAAACAGGATAATGGTACCCGGGTGGACAAAACATCCATGCGGCAGCTCCTGGATATCGCTTCCTATCAATATGAGCGGCAACGGGATTTAGACCTCTATATCAAACAAAACCCCGCCGGCGCCATGCGGATTCTGGTTCTGGACAACGAACTGGCCATTTACGCCACCGGGATTGCGGATGTGGTCTTGCGTAAAAGTCCCACGATCAAGGAAATGATCAATATCCGCAATGCCGTTAAAATACTCAGCGACAGCGACGTGGTCGTTTGTAAAAAAACGGATTCTGTTGCGGCCGTTCACCAGGAATGCGTTGACGCGCTGGATCTGACACTGAACAGGTCCGATTTGGAAGCGATTGCGGAAGACGGCCGCATCGCGCTGGAAATCAACGATCCGGATGGGGTCCGCCTGTGCCTGTCGCTTTTTTACAAGCTGCTGGATTTCAGCCTCCCTCCCCGGCATTTATCTGTCGGCACCCTTGAGATTGCCGGCAAACGGACAACAACAGAAAACGGGGAGATTTTATTTGGCCCGGCCGTGATCTACCGTCCTGCTGACAACCATTTGAAATACATGGAAGAAACCATCAGTTCGCTGGACAGGCAACGCGCCGATATTTTGCTCCAGGCGACGGATGGAAAAGTAAAGGCGGCCGGTGAGGGGCCGGCGGTCTTCCAATATCTTAAAGATATTGCTATCGGAAAATATTTTTGACATATTATAACGGCTTTCGATAAAAGGGGTTGCGGTTTTTCTCATGGGGAAAAGAGGAAAAAATGTTTCTTGAAAAGTGGTGGGAGCGGTTTGCCAAAAGTTTTTTAAAATATGACGATACCAGCGCCTCGCCGGACCGCTATATCGTCCTGCGCCGCAATATCGTCATCTTGATGATGGTGGTCACCATTGTTCCCCTTACATTCATGGCGGCCATCAATCACTATCAATATCAAGCCGGCCTCAAGAATGAAATTATCAATCCGGTCCTGGTCCTGGTCAGCAAAACCAAGCATTCCTTTGAACTGTTTCTGGAAGAACGTCTCTCTACGGTCCGCTTTATCGCCTCGACCTATTCGTTTGCAGAGTTGTCCGAAGCCAGAACGATCGGTCGTATCTTTCGAACGCTGAAAACTGAATTCGGCGGTTTTATCGATCTGGGTCTTTTTGACAGCAACGGCATCCAGGTGAGCTATGCCGGCCCCTATGCCCGGTTTTTGGGTAAAGATTATTCCAAACAGGCCTGGTTTGAGGAAACGCGGGTCCGCGGCACTTATATCAGCGAAGTGTTTATGGGGTACCGTGAACTCCCGCACATCGCCATTGCCATCCAGCACATGCCGGAAGAGGGCCCCAGCTGGATTCTGCGGGCAACCATCGATACCGACAAATTCGACATGCTCATCGCATCTATGGGGCTGGACCCTGAAAGCGACGCCTTTCTGGTGAACCGGGACGGCATTTTCCAGACCAATTCCAAATTCTACGGCAAAGTCGTGGAAACCGCCATCAAGGGCATGAAACTGGGGGCCTATGACTATCTGATGAAACCGACGGAAACGGAAGATCTCGTGAAAAAAATCAACAGCGCGGCAAAGGTCAAGCAGGAACATGATGAACGCATTCAGCAGGCTGAAATTCAGAATATTATCAAACAGCGCGGCTGGTAGTGCCAGACAAAATAACGCAATGCAACCGTCTTTTTTTAGGGTTAATTATTCGGGAAGGCTCAGGAGGATCTTATGAAATCTCGTACTGTTAAAGAGGTGATGGTACCCCTGGCGCAATATGCCACGGTACCCGAAAATGCAACCATGTTTGAAGCAATTATAGCCTTGGAGAAGGCCCAGCAGGAGTTCAACCAGTCCCAGTATCGCCATCGGGCCATACTGGTATACGACAATAACAAACAGATTGTGGGAAAAGTCAGCCAGCTGGATATCTTAAAGGCGTTGGAGCCGAAATATGAACAGATTGAGGACACGAAATCCATATCCCGGCTGGGATACAGCCGTCAGTTTCTGAAAAAAATGATGGATCAATTCAACCTGTGGAACAAGCCCCTGGATGATATCTGTAAAAAGGCAGGCTCGACAAAGGTCAAGGACTTCATGTATACCCCGACGGAAGGCGAATATATTGAAGAAAGCGCCACCCTGGACCAGGGCATCCACCAACTGATCGTCGGACACCACCAGTCGCTGCTGGTTACCAGAGAAAAGGAAATCGTCGGCATCTTGAGAGTGACGGACGTTTTTCATGAGATTTGCACTACTATCAAAACCTGTGAAATTTAATATCCTCCGGAAAACCGTTAAAAGCTGACTACTGTTATTTACTTAGGAGACGCTATATATGACCCGCGACTTGAATCCCACCGAAGCGCAAGTGAAAGAGAATCGCAGAAAATTTTTATTTCTTGCTGTCGGCATCCTGTTATTTATCATCGTTTACTACGCGCCGCCCTGGGCCGATGCGATTGACCCCGCCGGTAAAAACTTTGTCTTGACCCGCGAAGGCAAGGGGGCCCTGGCGGTTTTTCTGCTGGCCGGCACGTGGTGGGTTTTTGAAGTCCTGCCCATCGGCATCACCAGCATCACCATCGGCGTTCTCCAGGCCCTTTTTGTGATCCGCCCGGCCAAAACCGTTTTCCAGAATTTCATGGACCCGTCGGTCATGTTTATCTTCGCCTCCATCATGATCGGCCTGGTGTTTACCAAAACCGGCCTGACCCGGCGCCTGGCCTACAAGATGCTGGTCATCGTCGGGGAAAAAACCAGCATGATCTATCTGGGGTGCTTTGCCGTCACCGCCGGCCTGACCCTGGTAATGGCCCACACCGCGGTTGCCGCCACGATCTATCCCCTGCTGTTGTCGGTTTACAGTCTTTACGGTGAAGGCAGCAAACCGACCCGCTTCGGCAAGGGACTCTTTATCGGTATGGCCTATGTGGCCGGCGCCGGCAGTATCGTCACCCTGCTGGGGGCGGCCCGGGGCGCCGTTGCCATCGGTTTTTTTAACGACATCGTCGGCAGAAATATTTCCTTTTTTGAGTTGAGCTACTATATGCTGCCGGTGGGGTGGCTGATGGTCATTATCTTATGGGGTTTCTTTCTGGTAATGTGCAAACCCGAAAAGAAAACCATCCCCGGTTTGAGAGCAAGAGCCCAACAGCTCCATGCCGAACTGGGATCCGTCACCCGTAAGGAAATTACCGCCGCCCTGATCGTTTTTGCCTGTATTTTAACGTTGTCATTACGGTCTTTTGTCGCCTTTCTGGAACCCCTTGATAAAACCGCCATTATCCTGCTCTCCTCGATTCTGTTTTTTGTTACCGGCATTCTGGGTATCGACGACCTGGAGGAGATCCCCTGGAATATCATCCTGCTCTTCGGCGGGGCCATGAGCATCGGCTTTTGCCTCTGGGAAACTGGGGCCGCCCAATGGCTGGCGATAAACTGGCTGGTCATTTTCAAAAAAGCCAACTGGTTTATTTTTGTGATGGGTATCGCCTTCTTTGTCATGGTCATGACCAATTTTATCATGAATGTAGCGGCCATCGCCATCTCGCTGCCGGTGGCGCTGGTGATCGCCCCCTATCTGGGGGTGGCGCCCGAGGTTATCTTTTATGCCTCGCTGACAACCGCCGGCATGCCGTTCCTGCTGCTGGTGGGCGCAGCCCCCAATGCCATCGCCTATGACTCCAAACAGTTTACCAGCGGTGAATTCTTCATGTA
Source organism: Desulfobacterales bacterium (assembly GCA_029211065.1). Taxonomy (NCBI): domain Bacteria; kingdom Pseudomonadati; phylum Thermodesulfobacteriota; class Desulfobacteria; order Desulfobacterales; species Desulfobacterales bacterium. Next base: position 11,619 of record JARGFK010000031.1, on the reverse strand, counting down.
CGGCATACCGGCCAGCATTATCCTGATGCTGGTCGTGGCGTTTGCAGCGCTGGTTATCTGGCCGCTGATGGGGATGCCTGTAACCCTTGCAGGATAAGATATGTGGAACCGAATGAGCCTGCGCAGCCGAATCTATACCCTTCTGGCCGCCCTGGTGTTGATTACATTTCTGGGCGGGGCCGTTTCCATGTGGTATTCTTATCGGATGGAGCGGGTGCTCGCCGCCATTATCGATAAAAATCTCGTCGCTTTTCAGTCCGCCCAGTCGCTGGAAGCAGCCCTGGTCAATCAAAAAGGATTTGTCTCCTATTATTTTATGGACGGCGACCCCGCCTGGCTGCGCCGCCTGGGGGAATATCGCCAGATTTTCACGGAACGGCTCGCCCGTACCCGCCTGCTGGTTGAAAATGAAGAGCAAAAAATCGCCATTGAACAGATCGAACGCAAGTATACGGATTACATCACTGCCAAGGACCGGGTCATTGAATTGTATAAAGCCCGGGAGCGCAGCGCCGGCGCGCATCTCCATCGCGATGACCGCAATCAGTTTTTTGAGGTTTTTGCACTGTGTGATGCCTATAAAAAGATCCATCTGGACCAGATCCATAAGGCCCAGCTCATGAGCAGCAGCCAGGCGCGCAAGCTCCGAATCACCGCGTTTGCCGCCATATTATCGGTAACCGTCCTAACGGCATTGCTTTTCTTTGTGATGGTCATACATGTCTTAGGGCCGATTCGCCGGCTATCCACCGCTGCCAACCGCGAAGGCGCTTCCAAAAAAACCACCAATGAAATTAAAGCATTGAGCCATACCATTCATGGGCTGATTGAAGATATCGACAAAACTTACAATGAACTGGAAAAAAGCCGCGAGCATCTCCTCCAGGCGGAAAAGCTGGCGCTGGTGGGGAAGCTGGCTGCCGGCATGGCCCACAGCATCCGTAATCCCTTCACCTCGGTAAAAATGCGATTGTTCTCTCTGGCCCGCTCGCTGCAGTTAACCGACACCCAGAAAGAAGACCTGGCGGTGGTATCCGAGGAAATCCGCCATATCGACACCATTGTACAGAATTTCCTCGAATTCTCGCGCCCGCCCAAACTCAAGATGCAGCCCATCAGCCCGTCCAGCGTCGTCGATTCCGCCATCCAGATGCTGGAACATCGATTAAAATCATACGATGTGACCCTCCGGGTGGTGCGGGAGTTCCCCTTGCCGGACATCCAGGCGGATCCCGAACAGCTCAAGGAAGTCATCGCCAACCTCATCGTCAATGCCTGCGAAGCCGTGGAAAAAGGGGGCTCCATTGTTATCCGCGAGGAAGAAAGGCTGGATGCCGCCCTGGGTCAGGCAGCCGTGATTCATGTCAGCGACAACGGCCCGGGCATTTCCAATGCCATCAGGGAAAAGGTCCTGCAGCCCTTTTTTACCACAAAGGAAGAGGGGACCGGCCTCGGACTCAGCATTGCCGTGCGCATTGTTGAAGAACATCAGGGTCGCCTCGAATTCATGTCGGACTCGGGAAAAGGAACCACCTTTACGATCGCCCTCCCCCTTCGGGCGTAAGACCTGCAGTTGCAAAAAAATGGAGCGTTAAATGCCGAACACGATTTATATTATTGACGACGACGACCAGCTTCGCAAAAGCTTTCACAAGCTTTTAACCGAAGAAGGCTATGGAGTCGAAAGCGCGGCATCCGGCGAGGCCGGCCTGAAACTGATCCGGCAATCCATCCCGGACGTCGTTATCATAGACATTCGCCTTCCCGGCATGAACGGCCTTGAAACCTTTCAGGCCATCCACACCCTTGAACCCAAGTTGCCGGTCATCATTATGACGGCTTACGGGACCACCGAGACTGCCATCGAAGCCACCAAGATGGGCGCCTTTGATTATATCCTCAAACCCTTTGAAATCCCTGACATGCTCCGGGTCATCGCAAAAGCGATCGAAGCCGGGCGGTTTATGCGCTCTCCCGTCGAAATGGACATAACCCCCGACAACAGCTCCCGGGAGGCCCTCATCGGACGCAGCGGCCCAATGCAGGACGTGTATAAGGCCATCGGCCGGGTTTCCGCCACGGACGCCACCGTTCTCATCCGGGGCGAATCCGGAACCGGCAAGGAACTGGTGGCCCGCGCCATCTATCAGCACAGCCTTCGTGTAAAAAAACCGTTCCTGGTCATCAACTGTGTCGCGATTCCCGAAACCCTGCTGGAGAGCGAACTGTTCGGCTATGAAAAAGGGACCTTTACCGGCGCGACCCATCGCCGGATCGGAAAAATCGAACAGGCCCACGGCGGAACGGTATTTCTGGACGAAATCGGCGATATGCCCTTTGGCCTGCAGTCCAAGATATTACGCCTGCTCCAGGAAAAAAGCATCGAACGCCTGGGGGGGCGCGAAACCATCCCGGTGGATGTCCGCATCATCGCCGCCACGAACCGGGACCTGGAAGCTGCGCTCACAGAAAACCGTTTTCGCGAAGACCTGTATTACCGCCTCAAGGTCATTACCATCTGGCTGCCGCCCCTCAAGGAACGGAAAAGCGATATCCCCCTGCTGGCCGATTATTTTCTTTCCCGTTACGCAGCGGAAGTCGGCATCGACAACCCGGGAATCACGGACGCCGCCAAAGAGATTTTAAGCAATTACGCCTGGCCCGGCAATGTTCGCGAAATGGCCAACGTCATTCACAAAGCACTGATTTTTAACCGCGGGGCCCCCTTGGGCGCCGAAGAAATATCCCAGACCATCCGCGAAAAAAGCACCGCCAGAAGCACGGACGACGCCGACAGGGACCGGTTCCTGCAGGAATGGATCCGGGAGCGGCTGACCACCCGATCCGGCGCTACGCTGTTTGACGACTGTATCGACCGTTTCGCCAGCATCCTTATCAGTGAAGCGCTTCATATGACCGCCGGAAACCGTTCCAGCGCCGCTAAACTGCTGGGACTTTCCCGGCCCACCCTGCACTCGAAGATCGAAAAGTACCGGCTTAAAATTGAAACATCCGTCAAAGAGGACCGATCCTGATTCTTAATAGCGGTTGTCAAAAAAACGTTCCGTTATCCCAACGTTTTTTCTACAACCGCTTATACCGCAATTCATTGTTACGGAACTTTATTATGGAAAGCGGTATGGTACAAATAGATTTAAAAAAAGCTGTCATATTCCCCTTCCCTGCTGACTGGGTTCAACACACATCATAAACATCTATAGAAGCATCTTATTTGCCTTTTTGGCATAATATTTGCTCTATTTATTGCTGAAATTGGGTAAAAAGGAACGTTATCCAAATATCGCGTTATGAAAAACAAACCATGGAGGTGTATTATGCTGGTAAAAGATTGGATGAGCCAACCGGTCATTACCGTTGACGTGAATGATTCCATGCAGACCGCCATGACGTTGTTGAAAACGCATGCTATCCGGGTGCTGCCGGTCTTGAAGAACGGCAAGCTCAAGGGAATCGTAACGGATCGAGACCTGAAACGAACGTCGGCCTCGGACGCCACCACTCTGGAAGTTCACGAACTTCTCTACCTCATCTCCACCCTGAAGGTGGAAAACATCATGACCCCGGACCCCGTCACGGTTCCGTTTGACTTCACCGTGGAAGAAACTGCCGAGGTACTGCTGAAGCATAAGATATCGGGTGCCCCGGTTCTGGGTCAGCAAGGCGCTCTGGTGGGCATCATCACCCAGACGGACCTCTTCCGGGTCATCATATCACTGACCGGAATCGGCAAAAAAGGGATCCAGTTTGGTTTCCTGCTGGAAGACCGACCCGGGTCCATTAAAGAGGTGGCGGATATCATTCGTGATTTTGGCGGACGCATGGCAAGCATCCTGACTTCGTATGAAAAAGCGCCGGAAGGCTTTCGCTGGGGGTATATCCGCATGTACGGCATCGACCGCGGGAGCGTTCAGGACCTCAAGGAAAAACTGCTGGAAAAAGCCCGGCTGCTTTACATGGTGGATCACCGCGAAAACCGGAGAGAGATCTATTCATAGGCGCTAAATATAAAGGGAAGTACGAAAAACGGCCGGCAGAAAACCCGCGCTCACCATATGCCGGCAATCAGGGTCACACCGCCGGCGACCATCACTGCTGCTGCCACGCGCAGGCGCCAGGGCCGCTCTCCTAAGATAAGGGTGCCGATCATGGCGGCGATGATCACACTCGATTCCCGCAGGGCGGAAACCGCCGCCATGGGGGCAAAAGCCACCGCAAAGATCACAAGGCTGTAAGCCAGAACCGAACTGATCCCGGTTCCGACGTAAGGCAACCATTCGCGCTTGAGCAACGATAACAGTCGGCCCCTGCGCCGGTAAAAAACAAACACAAGCACCGGAAATTCAAATAAAAACAACCAGGCAATGTACCCGAAGGGATTGCCCGACAAACGGACCCCGATCCCATCTGCCACGGTATAGCCTGCGATGATAACCCCGGTGCCCCCCGCAAAAAAAAGGGCCGCCCAATTGCCCTTTAATGACGATTTCTGGAAAAATGCGATGCTGGCGATACCCGTCGACGCCATCACCACCCCGGCAACTGCCGGCAGTGCCAGCATTTCCCCTCCGAATATGGCTGCGCCCACTGCCACCAGCACCGGCGCAACCCCCCGGGCCAGGGGATACACCTGGCTCAGATCGCCAAACCGGTAGGCATTGATCAGAAACACATAATAAGCGTAATGAAATAACGCCGACACGCCGATGGCGGCCCAGCTGGCCGGGTCCGGCACCGGCACAAACGGTAAGGCCAGCACCCCTGCCAGACATTGCCCCAGCGCCACCGAAGAAATCACCAGCAGCCGGTCCGATGCCGTTTTGACTATCGCATTCCAGCCGGCATGCAGAAATGCAGCCAGCAATACGAGCATCGCAATGTGGATATCCATACGACAAAACCAAAGGAAGGAATAGTCGCCCGTGTGTTTTAGAGAATTAGAGTCCCCCGAGAAGAAACGTCCTTCTCGGGGGTGGCAAAAGTCAGGCCGTTATTTTTTCTTTTTAGTAGTCTTTTTGGCGGCAGCTTTGGCTTTATCAGCCGCTTCTTTTAATTGAACCGCGGTTTGTTTTGCCGCTTTGTATTCTTTCTTTTCCATCTCGCCGTTCAATTTGGCGGATAAGTCCTGCGCCCCTTTCAATTCATCAGCGGCGTATTGCTCCGCTTCGGCGGTTATGGCTGCCTGCAAAGCGGCATTGGCGGCCTCGACTTCCTGTTTCGGCGGTTGGGCGCAGCCTGCCATGAAAGTAAGGACGGTGATGCAGCAACATAATACAATACCTGATTTAATCGGATTTTTGAGTTTCATAGTTCTTAAAACCGATGCCGCACACTGAACAGCCGGTCAGGTTTTCGCATGCCCCAGAATCCGATCCAGCAGGGTTTGCGTATCGCTGGTGGAATCAATACAGGAGCCGTTGCGACAGACATGCGCAACCGCTTTGTCTGCAATCACCTGCAACCCGTCGGTGTAACCGGCAAATTTAGCCAGGCGTTCGGCGTTTTGATCCGACTTAACGACGGTCACCTCGGATGGGGCGAAATTAAGATTCAATGCAGCCAATAGTTCTTTTGTGTCGGCTGCTTCCGAACTGCCGGAAATGACGACCTCCCGGCCGGGGTGGAGCGCGAAGTCGAGGGCGCACAGAAAAAAGGCAAAAGCCGTCGGTTGGGATTTCACCGTTCCGGCAAACGCCCGGACCAGTTCGCCGGCTTTCTTTTCCCATTTTGAGTCACCCGTCAATCTGCCCAAAAGTATCAGATTGTAAAGCGCGACCGAGTTCACCGAAGGGATCGCCCCGTCATACAACTCCTTGGGACGCACGGGCAGCTCATCACTTCCCCGGCGGGTGGAGAGAAAGCCCCCGTCCGTCTCATCCCAAAAGTCCCTGATCATATTCAGCTGCAAGGCCTGGGCTTCCTCGGCAAAAGCAATATCAAAGGTGGCCCCGTACAGATTGAGCAGGCCGTAAATCAAATAGGCATAATCCCCGGCCTGGGCCTCGATGGCCAGGTCGCCGTCTCTGAAGCGGTGAAACAGCCGGCCCTCGCTGTCCCGCATGCGCAGCAATACGAATTGAGCAGCCTTGCGGGCCGCTCGCTCGTAGTCCGGTCTGTTCAAAAACCGGGCGCCCCGGGACAAGGCTGCGATCATCAGGCCGTTCCAGTCGGTCAGGACTTTATCGTCCTTTAACGGATGGACCCGCTCTCGGCGTACCTGGAACAATTTATCCCGGATCCGCTTCCATTCTTCGTCCAATTGGCCTTGGGGCAACCCCAGCTTATCCGCCCATTTGTCAAGGGAGGCGGTAAGGTGCAGGATGTTGGCGCCGGTTTTTTTGTGCGTGCTCTCGTCTTGGAAATTGCCTTCGGGACTCAGTCGCAAAATCGTACCCCAGCGTTTCGCATCCTCATCCGCCAGCACGCGGTTAAATTCTTCCGCCGTCCAGATGTAGAATTTGCCTTCCTCTCCTTCGCTGTCGGCATCCTCAGCCGAATAAAAGGCGCCCTCGGTCGAGGTCATGTCCCGCAATACATAGGTGAAAATATCTTCGGCGGTTGCGGCCAGAAACGGGTCTTTGGTGACCTGGTAGGCTTCCAGGTAAGCTGTTGCGATCAGGGCCTGATCATACAGCATCTTTTCAAAGTGCGGCAGGAGCCATTTCGCATCGGTTGCATACCGATGAAAACCGAAGCCGACATGGTCCCAGATACCCCCCATGCGCATGGCCGCCAGGGTCCGCGTAACCATGTCCAATGCATGTGGGTCTCCGTTGCGATGAAAGCTGCGCAGCAGAAAAAGCAGCCGGTGCGGCGTGGGGAACTTCGGCGCGGATTCAAACCCGCCGTGCTGGGGATCAAATCCCCGTTTGATTTGTTGAAAGGCGCCGTCCAGCAGGGATTCATCGGGTTCATCCGCTCCGGCAAAGGCAAATGCCCGGGACATTTGGGATGCAATCCCGTCGGCCGAGGTGTCTATTTTTTCTTTCTGGTTCAACCACAACTCCCGTACCTGCCGGCAGATATCGATCAGACCCGGCCGGCCGAAACGGTTATTTTTGGGAAGATAGGTGGCTGCGAAAAACGGTTTTTTTTCGGGCGTCATGAAAATGCTCAGGGGCCAGCCGCCGCTGCCGGTCATCATCTGACAGGCGGCCATATAGACCGCATCGATGTCGGGGCGTTCTTCACGGTCAACTTTAATACAGACAAAGGTATCGTTGAGATAACGTGCGGCCTCTTCATCCTCAAAAGATTCCTTTTCCATGACGTGACACCAGTGGCAGGTGGCATACCCGATGGAAAGAAAAATCGGCTTGTTCTCGGCTTTGGCCCGGTTAAAAGTTTCTTCGGACCAGGACTGCCAGGCGACAGGATTATGGGCGTGCTGCAGCAGATACGGACTTTTTTCATGAATGAGCTGGTTATGGGACATAATATCACTCTCTTTCCAAATGTTTTGAGAAGCAATCGCCTAAGTTGGAGATCATGCTAAAATAATAGGCATAAATGTCGGAAAGCGCAACGTCGCAATCAATTTGTTTCTGATTATCCGCCCGGCATCGCAACGGTCTGATGAAAAGTTGAGTGCGGCGCTGAAGTGTTGATATTTAAAATAATAAAGGTTTGGCTTGCTATTACGTATAAAGGTGATTAAGCTATAGCATCAATTAAGTCCCGCCATAAATTTGCGGGAGTGTTTCTTTCTGTGGGAATTATCCGTTTGTTAAACGCTATTATCCTCCAGTTTGTAACGTTGAAATTTTTCGAAAGGAGGATGATATTATGACAAATGGAACTGTTAAGTGGTTTAATGACCACAAAGGCTTTGGATTCATCGAGCAGGAAAACGGACCGGATGTATTTGTGCATCATAGCGCAATCAATGCAGCCGGTTTTAAATCTCTCAGTGATGGTGCGCGCGTGACCTTTGACATCGAGCAAGGGCCGAAAGGTCCGGCCGCTGCCAATGTAAACGTTGTCTAACCTGCTTTTTAAGGCAATTAAAGGCATCTCCTTTTAAACGGGGGGATGCCTTTTTTAATGATTGCCCGCATCAAACCATAATGTTGCCGACAGAGAGTCTTTTCCTGTTCTCACGAGTCTTATCGATCCGGCAACCAGAAAGGAAACACTATGGCAAAACCCAATTACCAGTTCAAGAAACGTCAGAAAGAATTGGCCAAGAAAAAAAAGAAAGAGGAAAAAATGCAACGCAAGCTGGAAAACAAGGCGGCGGCAACCAATGAAACTGAAAAGGATCCGTCCCCTTCATTGGAGGACCGGTAGGCATAAGGGCCGATCCGTTCTTACGCTTTTAAGGACAACCCGTTTTCACGGGATCAAGGAACCCCCACAGGTCGAAATTTCGCATCCAATCTGTCATTGAGGTTCTGAAGGTAAAAATTTCCCCTGTAGGATTCGTCATCTGTATGGGGATAATCAGAACGATAGTGCGCACCGCGGCTTTCCTTTCGACGGTCTGCGCCAAGCGCAATCAGGCGGGCTGTGGTAATCATGCTTTTCAGCCCGTAAAGAGAAACAAGGCCATAAACCGAACTTTTTCCTCAAAACATTTTTTCTTGACCTCTTAAACCCGATCTCTTATGGTTCCAGCGCATTTTACGATATGCAGAAGCTTTATTTCGTCAATTACCGGTTCATAAACAGACAGAAAAGACAACGGATCATTATTATTCCATGAAACGATCACTTATAAAAAGTACCGGCAGGTATGTGCCTGATAGACATGTCACAAACGAAGAGCTGGCCGGGCTGATGGACACATCAAATGAATGGATTGTGCAGCGCACAGGCATCGAAGCCAGGTACTGGGTCAGGGAAGGTGAGGATGTCGGGACATCGGATCTTGCTTATGAGGCTTCCATTATTGCACTGGAAAAGGCGCACTGGAAACCGGAGGATTTGGATTTAATTGTGTTTGCAACCATGACACCCGACGTGAACGTGCCGGGTTCGGGGGCCTTTCTGCAGAACCGGCTGGGTGCGGAAAACGTCCCTGCCCTCGATATCCGCCAGCAGTGCACCGGGTTTCTGCATGGGCTGGAGATCTGCGATGCCTATATCAGGAGTGAAAAAGCGCAGAAAATCCTTTTGGTAGGGGCTGAATACCAAAGCCGATACCTGGAGCTGACAACCGAAAACCGTGATACGGCGGTTATTTTTGCCGATGGCGCCGGTGCTGTCTGCATTGAAGCAATTGAAACGGAAGAGGAAGTTGGCGTCATCACATCGATTCTCCATGCCGACGGAAAATATGCAGGAGCCCTGCGTGCGGGATTACCTGCTCGAAAATCCGGGCCTGCCATCAGTCAGATTGTAATACGAAACAAGGAACATTTTCCTTACATGGATGGTAAGGCCGTATTCAAACTGGCTGTGACCCGCCTGCCAATAGTAACAGAGGAGCTGTTGGCAAAAGCAAACATGAAAATTGAAGACCTGGATATGATTATTCCCCATCAGGCAAACCTGAGAATAAACGAAGCCTTCAGGGAACGGATGAATATCCCGGCAGAAAAAATGTATAACAATATTCAACGATATGGAAATACAACTGCGGCGACTATTCCGATTGCACTTGACGAACTCATGGAAAAAAACATGCTGAAACCAAAGGACGTTATCCTGTTCATCGGTTTAGGGGCGGGATTGACCTGGGGTGGTGTTATCTATAAGTTGCCATAGCCGCTTTTTGCCTCGTTTCAGATTTCCCACCTTCCGCAGAAAACCGCAGGGTGTCCATCACTCATGGCCCGCAAGGAGTTCAGGTTTGAATTCGAATTCACATTTGCAGGATTCGCACTCTGCATTTTTGTCCTTTTCTTCATCACACAGTTTAACCTTGACGCTGAAGCATTTGGGGCATTTTAAGTTCATCATCATTTCCTGCAACCGGCAGATTTGTTTACATGAAAGCTTCATATCCATCTCCCTTCAATTTGGTTTCAATTATAAATAACACACATTTCAACAGACGCGGGCGTACCGCTTTTCGTTCACTCAGGCAGACACACCTTATAATCCGGATAGTAGGCGATCGGCTTCATTCGTTACAAATTTCGATCAACCTGCTTTAAATTCTCCCATGCCTTCTCCAAACTCATGGGTGGTATTACAGGGACTGTCTTGGTGAGGGGCAATTCTTTGCTTGATAAAGCACATGATAGCACCACTTTGCCTATTGCATCGGCAGCAGCCTGAACTTTCTGGTTGTATGTTTCTATGGATATTTCATCATTTAGAAGTTTTTCGTACAAGCCAACTATTTTTGACTGTATAGAGAGTGCAATTTTTTCTTGTTCTTTGCTTGGGCAACAGTCCTTAAACTTGAACTCTGTTTCGGCGCTAAATGACCCCACCTTGGCTGCTTTTAGATCTATAGCATCCAATTTGGGTTTCAAATTCACACTTTGGAGGCAGCATCCAGACAATCCGATTAATGCCAGCCAAAGGCACAACGAAATTATTACCCTATGATATCAACCTCAGCGCCGGGAAATAAACCTCTTTCTGAAACTATTGCAATGCCGCCTTCGCTGATATCGATCATCGTTGCGGGGATCTTTTCTTCGTCTTTGCAAATCGTTATAGGGATATCCGTTTCTTGCCGCAAATAGCGTCTTTGCTCTGTGGTGCTCATATCCGAACCCCTTTATAGCATTTCAATTATCTTGCCGCTTTTATCCATGCGGCCTTTCTTTTCCAGCATCAACGCGCAATCGATGTCATAATCGCTCACCAGGTTCATTTCCTTTAAGATACTGCCGATCTTTTTGTGCCTTTCTTTCAGCGCCCAGAAAAGCTCCTTTTTAGTAATGAACCCCAGTTCAATCAGGATCTCACCGATCATTTTATTTTTCTTTTTCTGCAGCACCAAGGCAAAATCCTTCTGCTCAGGGGTTATGCGGCCTGCCTGCACCAGGATGTCACTGAGTCTGATCTTTTGCTGCGCCAGGGCTTTGCGAAGGTCTTCCTCGGAAATATAGTCGAGGGATTTCATTATTTCACCGAGTCTCGGCCGGTGGAACCGCCACTTCCGCATTCTGGCATAGAAGTAATCAATCAGGCTGGTGAGCCCAAACGCCGTCAGGGTTGAAAAAAGCAATAACAGGATAAACTCCGTACCGATGCTTTCGGAATTTTCAAGCCACAGCTTCGACCGGTCGGACGGTGTGAAAAAGTCGTAAGCAACCGGCAAAAACAAATAGAAAATCAAACACAGTGAAAATATGGCGATAAAAAGGTGTGCTTTTGAAATTGTGTTCATGGAGTTGCCGGTTCCCTTTCATGCATTTTTTTTAACCGGAACATCACCGGGTCCGGCCGGAATTCATTCGGCAGCGGCTCATTCCGGGTTTGCAGTCGATAGTCTGTACAATGGCTCAGGGGTACGGTTGCGGTGGGCGGAAGTGTTTCCGGAACTGCCGCGGTAAAGCTTGTGGCGATCTCATTTCGGATATCTTCTGGCGACGCCATATGACCCTTATCATGGAGGGTTAACAGTCACATACCTCCGGCAAAGCCGGAGGCTTGAATATGTGAACCGCTCAAAGCGGATTGATTATTGACCACCTAAAG